>DATFYA010000040.1 GCA_035315345.1 Candidatus Methylomirabilota bacterium | reverse complement strand
TCAGACCCCCACCCCCCCGCCACCCCCGCCGCCTCTCCCGGCACCGCGCCTCAAACCACGATCGACGCGATCTCCACCGACGACCGCAACCCCTCGACGACCACGATCCCCGACTCGGTCACGTGGTGCCGCCGCTTGTCCAGGTCGAGGTCGTACCCGATCGTCGTGCCCTCGGGGATCCGCACGTTCTTGTCGAGAATGGCGCGCCGGATCTTGGCGCGCCGCCCGATGTCGCAGTTGTCGAGGATCACCGAGTCCTCGACCACCGCGCCGGTATGCACGCGCACGTGGCGGCCCAGCACCGAGTTGCGCACCATGCCGCCGGACAGGATGCAGCCGCCCGACACGGTGGAGTCGATGGCCTGGCCGCGCCGGCCGTCATCGTCGAAGGTGAACTTGGCGGGCGGGTCCGCGTAGCTGGCAGTGCGCAGCGGCCACTGGCGATTGTAGAGGTTGAGCGCGGGGCTCACCGCGCGCAGGTCCATGTGGGCCTCGTAGTACGCGTCGAGGGTTCCCACGTCGCGCCAGTAGGCGGCCGCGTCCGGCGCCTCGCCCGGGATGTGATTGGTCTGGAAATCGTAGGCGAACATGTCGACGCGATTGACCAGCGCGGGCAGGATGTCCCGCCCGAAGTCGTGGGCGCTCTGGTCGCGGGAGGCGTCGGCGTGCAGCTCGCGCAGCAGGGTGCGGGTAGAGAAGACGTAGTTGCCCATCGAGGCGAAGACGTTGTCCGGATCGCCGGGAATGGAGGGCGCGTCCGCCCGCTTCTCGTGGAAGGCGATGATGCGCCCGTCCCGCGCGGTCTCGATCACCCCGAAGTCGGCGGCGAAGCGCCGGTCCACCGGGATCGCGGCCACCGTGATCTCGGCCCGCTTCTGCTCGTGGAACTCGACCATGCTCGAGATGTTCATGCGGTAGATGTGGTCGGCCCCGAAGATCGCCACCAGGTGCGGATCGGACTGCTCGATGAGGTTGGCGTTCTGGTAGATGGCGTCCGCGGTGCCGCGATACCACGTCTCGCCGGCCGAGCGCATCTGGGCCGGCACCGGGATGATGAACTGATCCTTCAGCAGTCCGCCGAACTGCCAGCCGTCCGAGAGGTGCTGGAGCAGGGACTGGCTCTTGAACTGGGTGAGGACATAGATCGAATGGATGCCCGAGTTGATGAAGTTGCTGAGGACGAAGTCGACGATGCGGTATTTCCCGCCGAAGGGCACCGCGGGCTTGGCGCGCTCCTTGGTCAGCGGAAAGAGGCGCGTGCCTTTGCCGCCGGCCAGGATGATGCCGAGGACCCGGAGTCTCATGGCGCCGCCGCTCGGTTAGCCTACCACCACCCCGATGCGCGCCCTCTCCCCCTCACCCTTCCCTCCCGGGAACAGGGTGGGGGAGAAGGCGGATCGGACGGGCGAGCCTCAGGCGCCGGCCCCCATCGCGCGATTCACCGCGCTGACCACCGCGCGCAGGGAGGCGGTCACGATGTTGCCGTGGATGCCCACGCCCCACCGGGGCCGGCCGTCGCCCAGCTTGGCCTCCACGTAGGCCACTGCGGAGGCGTCGGCGCCCCCGCCGATCGCGTGCTCGTTGTAGTCGAGCACCGCCACCGGGATGTTGGCGTCTCGCCGCAGCGCGTCCACGAACGCGGCGATGGGGCCGTTGCCCGCGCCCTTGGCCAGGCGCTCCACGCCCGACACGCGGAGCGGCGCCTCGATGGTGGTCTCGCCCGACTCGCCGGAGGTGGTGATGGTCGGGTGATGGGCGAGCTGCAGCGGCTGGTCGGGCTTGAGATAGGTCGATTCGAACGCGGCCCAGATCTCCTCGGCGGTGATCTCGGTGCCGCTCTGCTCGACCATCTTCTGGATCACCGACGAGAACTCGATCTGCAGCCGCCGCGGCAGGTCGAGGCCGTGCTCGAACTTCATGATGTAGGCCACTCCGCCCTTGCCGGACTGGCTGTTGACCCGGATCACCGCCTCGTAGCTGCGGCCCACGTGGTGCGGGTCGATGGGCAGGTAGGGGACCTCCCACACGTCGTAGCTCTTGCCGAGGGCCTCGAAGCCCTTCTTGATCGCGTCCTGGTGCGAGCCGGAGAACGCGGTGTAGACGAGGTCGCCCACGTAGGGATGACGCGGGTGCACCGGCAGCCGGTTGCAGTGCTCGGTGATGCGGCGGGCCGCGTCGATGTCGGCGAAGTCGAGCTTGGGATCCACGCCCTGGCTGAACAGGTTGAGCGCGAGGGTCACCACGTCCACGTTGCCGGTCCGCTCGCCGTTGCCGAAGAGCGTGCCCTCCACCCGCTCCGCGCCGGCCTGCACCGCCAGCTCCGCGGCGGCCACCGCGGTGCCGCGGTCGTTGTGCGGGTGGAGCGACAGGATCAGCGAGTCGCGCCGGTTCACGTGGCGGAGAAACCACTCGATCTGATCGGCGTAGATGTTCGGGGTCGCCATCTCCACGGTGGCCGGGAGGTTCAGGATCACCTTCTTGTCCGGCGTCGGCTCCCACACGTCCATCACCCGCTCGCAGATCTCCACCGCGAAGTCCAGCTCGGTGCCGGTGAAGCTCTCCGGCGAGTACTGGTAGTGCACGTCGCACTCGGGAATCGTCGGCGTCAGGTCGCGACACAGCTTCGCCGCGGTCACCGCGATGTCCACGATGCCGGCGCGGTCGAGGCCGAAGACCACCCGGCGCTGCAGCGTCGAGGTGGAATTGTAGAGGTGCACCACCGCGCGCGGGGCGCCGCGCAGCGACTCGTAGGTGCGCTCGATCTGCTCGGGCCGCGCCTGGGTGAGCACCTGGATGATCACGTCGTCCGGGATCAGGTCCTGCTGGATCAGCAGGCGGACGAAGTCGAAGTCGGGCTGGGAGGCGGCGGGGAAGCCCACCTCGATCTCCTTGAACCCGCAGCGCACCAGCAGGTCGAACATCCGCCGCTTGCGCTCGGGATCCATGGGATCGATCAGCGCCTGGTTGCCGTCCCGCAGGTCCACGCTGCACCACCGCGGCGCCCGGGTGATCACCCGGTTCGGCCACGTGCGATCCGGCAGCGGGATCGGGGCGAACGGACGGTACAAGGCAAACGGCATCTGAGCCGGTGGACCAACCTGTCGAGCCATCACAGCCTCCTGTTGGTGGAAACAAAAAAGCCTCTCCGGCACTGCATGGGAGAGGCTTTGGGCGCGCGCCGCGGAGGCGCGCGCCTAAGTCAGGACCAGGTTCTCGATCGAGCGACCGTACTTCATGTGGCGGGAATTGTGCCCACCGCGCGGGGCCTTGTCAAGCTTTCCCGCGGGCCCGGGTAGAATGCGGCCCATGATCGCCCTCCGGGAAGTCACCAAGCGCTTCGGTGCCACCGCGGCCCTGGACGCGGTCTCCCTGGAGGTGCCGGCGGCCACGACTCACGTGCTGCTCGGATCCAGCGGGTCCGGTAAGTCCACGGTACTACGGCTCATTCTGGGTCTCACCCTCCCGGACCGCGGCACGGTCTCGGTGGACGGAACCCCGGTGGACGTCGGGACGCGCGACCGCCTCGTGGCCCGCATGGGCTACGTGGTGCAGGACGGCGGCCTCTATCCTCATCTCACTGCGTCGGACAACGTGGCGCTCGCCGCGGAGGCGCAGGCCTGGCCGCGCGATCGCATCGCGACGCGATTGACCGAGCTGGCCGGGCTGACCGGTCTGGACGCCGCGATGCTCCGCCGCTACCCGCGCCAGCTGAGCGGCGGGCAGCGACAGCGCGTCGGCCTCATGCGCGCCCTGATGCTCGACCCGCCCATCCTGCTGCTCGACGAGCCGCTCGGCGCGCTCGATCCCATCGTGCGGGTGGAGCTGCAGGAGCAGCTCGGCCGGCTCGTCGCCGATCTGAAGAAGACGGTGGTGATGGTCACGCACGACGTGCGCGAGGCGGCGCGGCTCGGCCACACCATCACGCTGCTCACCGCCGGGCGCGTGGTGCAGCAGGGCACGTACGCCGATCTGGCCGAGCGCCCGGCGAGCCCGTTCGTCACCCAGTTCCTCACCGCGCAGACCGTGCCGGCTCCTCCGACCGCGGCGGGCGCCTGAGCGCATGAGCCGGCGGCTCGCGCTGGTGCTGGCCGGCCTGCTCGCCGGCGCGTCGGCCGCCGCCGCGGCCCCCGACGGAGTGATCCGCGTCGGCTCGAAGTCGTTCACCGAGAGCTACATCCTGGCCGAGATCGCCGCGCAGGTCATCGAGCAGGTCGGCGAGGCGCGCGTGGAGCGGCGGGTCGGCCTGGGCGGCACCGGGGTGACCCAGCGGGCGCTCGAGAGCGGCTCGATCGACCTCTATCCCGAGTACACCGGCACCCTCACCCGCGTCATCCTGAAGGACGCGTCGCTGCTGACGATCGACGCGATCCGCGCGCGGCTGCGCCCGCGCGGGCTCACGATGAGCGACTCGCTCGGGTTCGCCAACACCTATGCGCTCGCCATGCGAGCCGACCGGGCCGAGGCCCTGGGGGTGCGGACGATCGGCGACCTCGCCGCGCATCCCGAGCTGCGCGCCGCGTTCAGCTCGGGCTTTCTCGAGCGCGAGGACGGCTGGCCGGGCCTGCGGGCGCTCTACGGCCTGCGCCTGGCCCGCACCGACGTCATGGAGCACGCGCTCACCTATCGCGCGATCGCGAGCGGCGAGGTCGATCTCATGGACGTGTTCTCGACGGACGGACAGCTCGAGCGGCTGCGCCTCCGCCTGCTCGAGGACGACCGGCACTTCTTCCCCGACTACTCGGCGGTGCTGCTCGTCCGCCGCGAGCTGACCGAGCGCTTCCCGCGCACCTGGGCGCGGCTGCGCGAGACGCTCGAGGGCCGCCTCGACGATCACCGCATGGCCCGGCTCAACGCGCTGGTCGATCTCGACGGCCGGCACGTGGCCGACGCGGCTGCCGCGTTCCTCTCCGGCGGGGCGTCGGCTTCCACCGGCGCACCCGCCCGCCACGCGATCGTGGGCGAGATCGCCGCGCTCACCCGCGACCACCTGCTCCTGGTCGCGATCTCGGTCGGGGCCGCCGTGCTGCTCGGCATCCCGATGGGCATCCTGGCCGCGCGCTTCCGGCGCGCCGGGCAGCTGGAGCTGTCGGTCATCGCGATGCTGCAGACGGTGCCGGCGCTGGCGCTGCTGATGTTCATGATCCCGCTGTTCGGCATCGGCAAGGGCCCGGCGCTGGTCGCCCTGTCGCTCTACGCGTTGCTGCCGATCGCGCGCAACACCTACGCCGGGTTGATGGCGATCGACCGCACCCTGCTCGAGATCGCCTGGGTCCTGCGCCTCGGCGAGCTGCGGCGGCTGCTCCGCATCGAGCTGCCGCTCTCCGCCATCACGATCATGGCCGGGATCAAGACCGCGGCGGTCACCACCGTGGGCACCGCCACCCTGGCCGCCTTCATCGGCGGGGGGGGCTACGGCACGCTGATCGTGCGCGGCCTGGCCCTCGACGACACCGGCACGATCCTGGCCGGCGCCGCCCCCGCCGCCCTCATGGCCCTGACCCTCCACGGCGTGTTCGAATTGCTCGACCACTGGATCGTGCCGCGGGGCCTGCGCTGACCGGTCGCCCGCGGCCGAAGCCGTGCGAGGTGAGCCGAAGGCGAGCCGAGCGCATTAGAAAGAGAAGTCAGGGGTGTCAGCCGGAAGGGGACCCGTCGCCGCACCCGGCAGCGTCAGCGGGAGGGGGGCCGGTCGCCGCTTCGGGTCGCCGGCTCCAGCAGCGCATTCAGCTCGCGGCAGAGCGCGAGGACGTGCTCGTGCGTGTCCGGGAACCACGCGCGGATCCACTCGGGGCGGTCGAAGAAGGCGAGCGGCGGTTGGCCCGGTCGGCGGATCGCGATGCGGCGCACCAGCCCGCTGGCGTTGATGAAGCTCACGTCGTGGAGCATGCGGCCGGGCGCCGCCACGCCCACGGTGATCGGGCACAGCGCGGCGACCGACGCGATGGACTCGGCGACGCCGCGGAGACAGAAGGCGTGCGTGCGCGCGCGCGGCGATGCGGGGAGCGCGCCGATCAGCCCCTTCATGGTGAGGCCGGAGAACACGGTGTCGTCGACCACCGCGACGGAGGAGCAGCCGTCCAGATCGGCCAGCCGCTCGGTGAGCCCGCCGCCTTCCGTGCTCATCAGGCGATAGCCGCCCGCGCCGTCCTCCTCGCGAGTCAGGCCCACCCGGCGGATCGCCGGGAACCATCCGGTGCCCTCATGGAGCGTGCGCGCCACCCGCTGGCCTGCCGCCCCGATAGCGATCGCGACCTCGAAGGGCGCGTGCGGGCCCCGAGCCGCGACCGCGTCGACCTGCTCCGCGAGCGTGAGCACGCGCACGCGCGCGTCCCGCGCGAGCAGGACGATCAGGCCACGCGCTGCGTCCGCCGCGGGAGAGGCCCGACCGAGGTCGCGCGCGACGTCGTCGGTCAGGTCGTCGTGGATGTAGAGGCGGCGAGGCGTGGGCTGGGCGTAGGCGCCGTCGCCGGGCTCCATCAGACCGGTGCGGCGATGGCTAGCGCGAAGTAGTTGGCCGGATCCACGTACCAGCGGGTGAGTCGCAGCGAGGCGCGGGCCAGCATGGTCTCGACGCCGGGGCGCGTGAACTTGTAGGAGCTCTCGGTCCAGATGTCCTCGCCGGGACGGAAGCGGATGGTGAGGCCGAGGCGGCCCAGCTTCACGGTCCGGGCCGAGTCGGCCACCAGGTGCATCTCGATCCGCGAGGCGGCCTCGTTGTAGAAGGCGCGGTGCCGGAAGGTCTCGGGCTGGAAGTCGCCGTCGACGCCGTGGTTGATCACGTTCAGGATGTTGCGGTTGAAATCGCGCGTGACCCCCGCCGCGTCGTCGTAGGCCGCCTCGAGAATCTTCACGTCCTTGACCAGATCCACGCCGAGCAGCAGCCGGTCGCCGGAAGCGGGGAGGAGCTTCCGCAGGCCGGTCAATAGCCGGTGGCGCGGGTTGGCATCGAGATTGCCGATGGTGCTACCCAGGAACATCACCAGCCGGCGCCCGCGAGCCGGCGGTACGTGGGCCAGATCGCGCTCGAAATCCCCGACGACCGCGTGCACGCTCAGTGCCGGATACCGGGTGAGCAGCCGAGTCGCGCTGACCTCCAGGGTGACGCGGTCGACATCGAGAGGTACGTACCGGACCGGATGCCCGCCCGCGGTCACCGCGTCGAGCACCCGCCGCGTCTTGTCCGAGGACCCCGCGCCGATCTCGACGACATCGTCGGGAAGAATCTCCCCGATCAACCCGGGCACAATTTCCTGGAGGAGGGCCGATTCGGTGCGGGTCGGATAATACTCCGGCAGCTCGGTGATGCGCTCGAAGAGCAGGGAGCCCGCGCGATCGTAAAAGTACTTCGCGGGCAGGGACTTCTGCCGCGCGGTCAACCCTCGGCGCACGTCGTCCTCGAGTCGCCGCTGCTGGGCCGCTGCATCCGTGTAGACGTCGACCTGGTAGCGCATGGCACCGCTCTCGTGCAAGCTAGACGCCACGGGAGCCGTATGCAAGCGAAGAAGAATCTTCCCCGATGGGAGGGACGATCATGGTCGAGACGCTGACCGAACGGCTCGCCGACACCTGGGCGCGCACGGACCGTATCTTCGATATCCTCGCGCCCGGCCAGTGGCTCGCCAAGCCCATTGCCCTGCGCCATCCGTTCATCTTCTACCTGGGCCATCTGCCCGCGTTCGCGTGGAACCACGTGGGCGGCGGCCTGCTGGAACGGCCGTCGTTCGATCCCGCCTTCGACGATCTGTTCTCGCGCGGCATCGATCCCGACGTGGACGATCCCACGCACGTTCACGACCATCCCGATGTGCCGGACCAGTGGCCCGGGGTGCCCGAGGTGATCGCCTATCGCGATCGGGTGCGCGCGGCGATCCTCGACGCGGGCGCCGCGGTGGCCGAGCGCGTGCCCACGCACCTGATGGCGCGCGAGGGCCGGGCCCTCACGATGGTGATGGAGCACGAGATGATGCACCAGGAGACGCTGCTCTACATGATGCAGCGCCTGCCGCTCGAGCAGAAGGTCCGGCCGGCGTGGCTGCCGCCCTACGTGCTCACGCCCGGACGTCCCGGCGGCCCGATCGACATCCCGGCCGGGACCGCCACCCTCGGCGCGCGCTTCGAGGAGCTGCCGTTCGGCTGGGACAACGAGTTCGCTGCGGTCGAGGTGCCGGTGCCCGCCTTCCGGATCGACAGCACGCCGGTTACCAACGCGCAGTTCCTCGCCTTCGTCGAGGCTGGCGGCTATCGGCGAACGGAGCTGTGGGGCGACGAGGACGGGGTCTGGCGAGGACAGGAGGGCATCGAGCATCCGGCGGTGTGGGAGTTGATCGACGGGCGCTGGATGTATCGCACGCTCTTCGACCGGCTGCCGCTGGAGCGGGTCGCCGACTGGCCGGTGTACGTGAGCCTCGCGGAGGCCCGCGCCTTCGCGTCGTGGCGCGGCGAGCGTCTGCCCACCGAGGCCGAGTTCCACCGGGCCGCGTTCGGCGAGCGGCCTCGCGCGGACGGCGACGTGACCGGGGCCGATGGCCGAGCCGCCGAGGGCGAGCGCCGGCTGCCCTGGGGCGAGGCGGTGCCCGCCGAGCGCCACGGCAACTTCGGCTTCCGCCAGTGGGCGCCCACCCCGGTCGGGACGCATCCGGAGGGCGCGAGCGCCTGGGGAGTGCAGGACCTGATCGGCGACGGCTGGGAGTGGACCAACACCGTCTTTGCCGGCCTGCCCGGCTTCACCGCGTACATCCCCGGGTACGAGGGCTATTCCGCAGATTTCTTCGACGGCAAGCACTACGTGATGAAGGGCGGTTCGTGGGCGACCGCGGACGCCCTGGTGCGACCGAGCTTCCGGAACTGGTTCCAGGCCCACTACCCGTACGTCTTCTCGAAGTTCCGCTGCGTGGCCGACCCCTCGCTGCGCATCGGATCGACAGGAGGAACATCGTGACCCGTCTGTGGCCATCACTCGCGCTGCTCACCATCGCTCTCGTCGCAGCCACGGCCTCGCCGGCGCCCGCCGACACCTTCAGCTACGCGATGGGACGCTCCTCCTACGGCTACGCCGGCTACAGCCCGGGAGGCTCGCTCTACATCAACGCCTTCCCGATGGACGCGCAGGTCACCCTCGACGGGGCGCCGATCGGCGCGGCCAACGACCTGCAGGCCTCCCTGGTGGACACCCACGCGGGCGTGCACGCGATCGGCTTCTCCGCGCCCGGCTACGAGCCGACGATCGTCTACGTGAACGTGGTGCGCGACTGGGTGACGCGGGTCCGGCTGACCCTGATCCCGGCGCGCTGAGCGCGGCCGGAGGAGCTAGCCCGCCGGCTCGATCTCCACGAAGCAGGAGTTGAAGGGAGTCGCGCCGGCGGGCGACGAGAGATCGGGCGTGAGGAGGTTCGAGCAGCCGCGCGTGTCCTGCCCGCTCGCGTCGAGCGAGAACCAGGCCCCCTCCTTGATGGACACCACGCCGCGGGCGACCCGATCGGTGACGCGCGCGGGGATCAGCGTGCGGCCGCGATCGTTGAACACCGCCACCCGTTGACCGTCCGCGATGCCGCGGGCCACCGCGTCGTCGGGATGCACCCACACGTCGTCGCGATCGGCGCGCGCCAGCACCGTCTGGTTGTCGTGGATGGAGTGCGTCCGCGCGCGTGACTTGGGCGTGACCAGGCGCAGCGGATGCTTCGGGTCCGCCGGCTCCGGGACCCAGGTCGGGATCGGCGAGATCGTGCCCAGACCGTAGGGGTCCGGGTCCGCGGCGATCGCCATCGAATAGATCTCGATCTTGCCCGACGGGGTGCTGAACGGATGACCCGCCGGGTCGCGGATCTCTCGGGCGAAGGCCACCGCGTCGTCGGGGGCGGGCAGGCGCGCGAGGCCCCGGGCGCGGAAGGTCTCGTAGTCGTCGATGGCGTGCTTCGTCAGCTCGCGCAGCCACTCGTCCTCGGTCCGGTCGTTGTAGCCGCGGATCCCGAGGCGCTCGGCCAGGGCCGCGCAGATGTCGATGTCGTTGCGGCACTCGCCCACCGGCGCGATGGCCTGCTGCATGAAGATCGCATAGTGGCCCGCGCCCGCCCACGGGGTGTGGACGTCGTTGCGCTCCCAGAAGGTGGTGGCGGGCAGGACGATGTCGGCGTAGCGGGCGGTCGGGGTCACGAAGTGGTCCTGGACCACCACGAAGTCGAGCCGCTCCACCCCCGCGATGATCCGCCGCACGTTGGGGAGCTGGTTGAACAGGTCGCCCGCGCAGGAGTAGATCATCCGGATGTCGGCCGGATAGCCGCCGGCCGTCCCGCGCTCGAGCAGGTCGGCCAGCAGCGGCGACGACACGCGCGCCGCGACCGGATTCTCGCCGGTGGGCAGCCCCTGGATGCCGCCGCGCCCGGTCGCCCCGTTGCTGGTGCCCGCGTTGCCGCCGGGGATGCCCACATTGCCGGTCATCGCGCAGAGCGCGTAGGCCGCGCGGTGGAACTGCTCGCCGTGCCGCGTGCGGCCGGGCGCGTAGCCGGTCTGCAGCGCGGCCGGCTTGCGGGTGGCGTACTCGATCGCGAGCGCGCGCAGGGTCTCGGCGGGGACGCCGGTGATGGCCGCGGCCCACTCCGGCGTCTTGGGCACCCCGTCGCTCTCGCCCAGCAGATACGAGCGGTACGAGGCCCCGGCGGGGGCGCCGGCCGGCAGGTGCGCCTCGTCGAAGCCCAGCACGTACCGGTCGAGATACGCCTGATCGTGCAGACCCTCGGAGAGGATCACGTAGGCCATCGCGACGAGGGCCGCGGTGTCGGTCGACGGGCGGATGAACACGTGCTGCTCGGCCAGCTCCCACGACGTGCGCGTGCGGCGGGGATCCACGCAGATGAACTTCACGCCGCGCTGCTTGGCCAGCTTCAGGTACTGCAGCGTGCCGGTGCCGAAGGTCCCGTCGGCCGGGCTCCAGCCCCACATGAGGATCAGGCGCGAGTTGACGTAGTCGGTGGGCTCGCGGCCGGCGCTCTTGTAGTCGGCCTTCGCCCCGTAGGTCTGGTGGACCGCGTAGACTTCCGCCTCCGCCGAGATGTTGGTCCACAGCTCGGTGCAGCCCCCGAACATGTAGAGCAGGCGCTTGACGGTGGAGCGGCTGTGCAGCATCGAGAGGCTGCCGGTCCGCGAGCAGTCCAGGATGGCCGCGGGGCCGTGGGCGTCGCGGATGCGAAGCATCTGGCGCGCCACCTCGTCGAGCGCTTCGTCCCAGCCGATGCGCTCGAACCGGCCGGAGCCGCGCGGGCCCACGCGCCGCAGCGGGTGGGTGAGGCGATCGGGATGGTTCAGCCGCTCCAGCTGGCCGAAGCCGCGCACGCAGGCGTGCAGCGGGGCCTCCTCCGGCGTCCACTTGCGGGGGTCGGTGCTGATGCGCACGATGCGGCCGTCGCGGACGTGGGCGTTGACCACGCAGCGGCCCCCGCAGTTGTGGCCGCAGGTGCTGGTGACGATGGTCTCGCCGGGCGCGGCCGGGGGCCGCGGCGCCTCGTAGCGGATGGGGCCGCGCATCGGTGGTCGCTCGCCTCGCGGACGACGGCTAGCGGAAGAAGCCCATCGCGCGGAGGATCACGATCAGCAGCACCGCGCCGGCCAGCGAGATGAGGAAGCTGCCGAGCGCGCCGATCGCCGCGATGCCGATCAGGCCCGCCACGAAATGGCCCAGCGCCCCGCCGATGATGCCCACGATGACGTTGGCGAGGACGCCCATCTGGACGTTGGTCTTCATGATGAGGCTGGCCAGCCAGCCCACGATGCCGCCGACGACGATCGCGAGGATCAGGCCCATGGGCCAGACTCTATCACTTCCGGTGCTACACTGCCGCCGCTATGCCGCGCCGGACGGTGATCGGCGCTGGGGTCAGGTCTTGCAATACGACATTTTCACGCGATCGGTGAGTAGCGATCGTCACGAAATGTCGTAATGCAAGACCTGACCCCGACCTCAGGCGCGGGCGGTGCGGCGCCCGGCGTTGATGCGGGCGCGCCGGCGGTCGTCGGCCTTGCGGGCGCGGATGGTGGCGATGCGCTCGGCCAGCGGGATCTCGAGCTTCTCGGCCGGGCGCTTGCCATAGTCGAAGCCAGGCAGTCGCACCCGCGCGAAGCGGGCGCCCACCGCGCGCTCGATGGAGCGCAGATCCGCCTCCTCCTCCGGCGAGACCAGGGTCAGCGCGTCGCCGACGGCTTGCGCCCGCGCGGTGCGGCCCACCCGGTGGATGTAATCCTCCGACAGGTTCGGCACGTCGAAGTTGACCACGTGGCTGAGCGCATCGATGTCGATGCCCCGCGCTGCGATGTCGGTGGCCACCAGCACCTGGAACCGCCCGTCCTTGAACCCGGCGAGCGCGGCGGTGCGCTGCGCCTGGCTGCGGTTGCCGTGGATGCGGTCGGACTTCACCGCGTGGCGGGCGAGGTAGTCCGCGAGCCGGTTGGCCCGGTGCTTCGTGCGCGTGAAGGCGAGCACGCTGCGGGTGCCGGGCTGCTTGAGCAGCTCGACCAGCAGCGCGGACTTCAGCTCCCCGGGCACCGGATAGACGGTGTGCGTGATGCCGACCGCCGGCGCGGCCGGGCGCTCCACCTGGATGGCCACCGGGTCGCGGAGGATGTCGCGGGCGAGCGCCACGATCGGCGCGGGCATGGTGGCCGAGAACAGCAGCGTCTGGCGTCGCGCGGGCAGCGCGGCCAGGATGCGGCGGATGTCGGGCAGGAAGCCCATGTCGAGCATGCGATCGGCCTCGTCGAGCACCAGCACCTGCAGGCCGTCGAAGCGGGCATAGGGCATGCGCATGTGGTCGAGCAGGCGGCCGGGCGTGGCCACGAGCACGTCCACGCGTCGGCGGAAGGCCTGCTCCTGCGGGCCCATGCCGACGCCGCCGAACACGGGGGCGCCGTCCACGCGGGTGAAGCGGGCCAGCTCGCGGCGATGCTCGTCGATCTGGGCGGCCAGCTCGCGGGTGGGCGCCACGATCAGCGCGCGGATCGTGCCGCGCGGCTGGGTCATGAAGCGCTGGAGGATCGGCAGCAGGAACGCGGCGGTCTTGCCGCTGCCGGTCATGGCGCAGGCGAGGACGTCGCGGCCCGCGAGGGCCGGCGGAATCGCGTCGCGCTGGATGGGGGTCGGCGCCTGGAAGCCCAGGGCGGCGACGCCTCGGAGCAGATCGGAATGAAGCGAGAAATCGGCAAACGACATGGATCGAGCAACCTTTCGAGGGCTCACGACTGGGCCCGTACAGTCTTCCGCGGTGATGTCGACGCGCCCCACGATGCGGAAGTGGACGGGAAACGCGGTCTGCAGTTGCAGGTCAGTGACGACAGGATACACGCCGGGCGGACGCGCGCGAACGATTTCCGCGCGAGGCCGCGCGGCGCCTCACTCGGCGCGCTGGCTCATCCTCTCGGCGATCTCGGCCTCGAACAGCGCCAGCGTGAGCGGGCAGGGCGGCTCGTTGGTGTCGATGTACTGGCACTCGAGCTCGCTGCAGCGGACGAACAACTTGCCGTTGCCGCCCAGCGACTGGCGGCGGCGAAGGGAGATCGAGACGGTCTCCGACACGACGGTGCAGTTGAACGGCTTCGTGGGAGTACGGGGCACGGGGGTCCTTTTCTCTCGTCCGTTGCGGCCGAGGAGCACAGTATACGATGATTCGGGGTGTCGGGTCTCAATTCCTCACCCGGTCACTTCTCCACGGTGGCCCGCTCGACCGCCAGCAGCTTCTCGAGGCCGATCACGCCGAGCATGTCCTGCTCGAGCGGACCCCAGTTGCGCACCGGCGTGCCCGCGCCGAACGCCGCGCGCAGGTCGGCGTACGTGCGCTGCCACGCCTCGTAAGCGGCCAGCAGCGGTGTGCTCGGATCGGCCACGATGCGGTAGCCGAGTCCGCCCAGATCGGCCAGGGTCATGCCGAGGCCGGCGAGCCCGCCGCGGCCGGTGAGGTACATGAGCGGGCCGCCGAGACGCTCGGCGATGAGGCGCAGCTGCTCCGGCCGGTGCGCCATCGAGAGCAGCAGCACGTCGGCGCCCGCCTTCTTGTAGGCCTCGCCGCGCCGGAGGGCGTCGTCCATGGTGCTGGCCCGCACGCCGTTGGTGCGCGCGATGACGAGGAAGTCCGGGCTGCGCCGCGCGGAAACCGCCGCCTGCACCTTGGCCGCCATGAGCTCGGCCGGGATCATGTGCTCGATGCCGGCGTGGTGGTGCGCCCGCTTGGGCACCAGCTGATCCTCGATTTCGATGCCCGCGAAGCCGGCCGCCTCGCTCATGCCGATGGTGCGATGCATGTGCATGGGATCGCCGTATCCGCAGGCGCCGTCGAGGATCAGGGGCAACCGGGAGACCGCGCCGATGTCCAGCCCGGCCTGGCACATCTCGGTCAGGTTGAGATTGGCCTCGAGCGAGACCTTCTGGTAGCCGGTGGCGCCGCCGCCCAGGTAGCCGGCCGGGAACCCGGCCGCCTCCGCCATCCGGGCCATCAGCGGATTCAGCACGAGCGGAGCGGTGACGGGCAGCGGGCCCTGCATCAGCGCGCGGATCGACGGGCTCATGGCCGTGTCCTCACACCGCCAGGAAGCCGCCGTCGACGACCAGCTCGGTCCCGGTGATGTAGGAGGCCTCGTCCGAGGCGAGGAACAGCACCGCGTGGGCGACCTCCTCCACGCGGCCCTCGCGCTTGAGCGGCACCGCGTCCAGGAACGGCTTGCGCCACGCCGGGTCGGCCGAGACCTTCGACGTCCGCATGGGCGGCATGAAGCCGGGGTGCACCGAGTTCACCCGGATGCCGTCGCGCGCGTACTGCACCGCGGCCGACTTGGTCATGATGCGCACCGCGCCCTTGGAGGCGTTGTAGGCCATGTGGAGACGGTCCTGCCCCACGAAGCCGGAGATCGACGAGATGTTCACGATGGCCCCGCCGCCGGCCTGCCGCATCGCGGGCACCGCGTGCTTCATGCCGAGGAAGACGCCCTTGGCATTGACGCCCATGATGGCGTCCCATGACGCGGTGCTGGTGGTGTCGGGGTCCGACGAGCCGCTGACCCCCGCGTTGTTCACCAGGATGTCGAGCCGCCCGTAGGCGGAGGTGGTGGCGCGGACCACCTCCTGCCACTCGGCCTCATTGGTGACGTCGAGCCGCGCGAAGCGCGCCGTGCCGCCGTCGGCGGTGATCTTGGCCGCCACCTGCTGGCCGGCCGGCTGATCCACGTCGGCCACCACCACGCTCGCTCCCTCGCGGGCGAAGATCATCGCCTCGCTCTCGCCCATGCCGTGCGCTCCGCCGGTGATGATCGCGACCTTGCCGCCGAGCCTCATGATGTCTCCTCCTCGTGGATCGTGACGGACTGCGGTCAGACGCCCAGGTACGCGCGCTGCACGCGCGGATCGGACAGGAGCGCGTCGTGCGCGCCGGCCAGCACCACCCGGCCGGTCTCCAGCACGTAGCCCCGGTCGCACAGCTCGAGCGCCTCCACCACGCGCTGCTCGACCAGCAGAACGGTCAGGCGGCGCTCGCGGCGGATACGGTCGATGGTCTCGAAGATCTGCTCGACGATGCGCGGGGCCAACCCCTGCGACGGCTCGTCGAGCAGCAGCAGGTCGGGAGCGGCCATGAGCCCGCGGCCCAGCGCCAGCATCTGCTGCTCGCCCCCCGACAGCGATCCGGCGAGCTGACGCCGCCGCACGGCCAGCGCCGGGAACAGGGCCAGCACCGCGGCCAGCCCCTCGGCCCGCCGCGAGCGCGCGGCGCGGCGGTAGGAGCCCAGCTCCAGGTTTTCCAGGACCGTGAGCGACGGGAACACCCGCCGGCCCTCCGGCACGTGCGCGATGCCGAGGGCGGCGCGCTCGTGCGCGGGCAGCGTCGTCATGTCCCGCGCGCGGAAGTCGAGACGGCCCGCGGCGGCGCGCACCGAGCCCGAGATGGCCTTGAGCAGGGTGGTCTTGCCCGCGCCGTTGGGACCGACGATCGTGACGAACTCGCCCTCGTTGACCTCGAGCGAGACGTCCTCGAGGGCGTGGAGGCCGGCGTAGGCGACGCTAAGGCCGGAGATCCGCAGCATGAGTGCTCGCGTGCCGGGCGAGCCAGCGCTGGCCCAGGTACGCCTCGATGACGGCCGGGTTGCGGGTCACGTCGCCGGGCAGGCCCTCGGCGAGGCGGCGGCCCTGGTCCAGCACCACCAGCCGGTCCGCGATCTTCACGAGGGCCTGGATGGTGTGCTCGATGATGACGACGGTCACGCCGGCCCGGCGCACGCGCCGGATCATCGCCGACAGGATCTCCACGCCGTCGGCGGCGAGGCCGGCCAGCGGCTCGTCGAGCAGGACGAGGCGCGGCGCGGTGGCCAGGCAGCGCGCCAGCTCCATCAGGCGCAGCTCCAGCGTGGTGAGCCCGGACGGCGTGACCGCGGCCCGCCCGGCGAGCCCGACGCGGGCGAGCGCCTCGCGCGCGCGGGCCGTGGCGGCGGCCGGCGTGCCGCCGTGGGCGAACGCGCCGACCATCACGTTCTCCAATACGGTGAGGCGAGGAAAGAAGCGCACCACCTGGAAGGTGCGACCGATGCCGCGCCGACAGACGAGATGCGGGCTCAGCCCGGTGATGGGCTCGCCCTGCCAGCGGATCTCGCCGCGCTCGGGCAGGAGGAAGCCGTTCAGCACGTTGAACAGCGTGGTCTTGCCCGCCCCGTTGGGGCCGATGATGCCGAGGATCTCGCGGTCGCGGACGTCGAAGGTCACCTCGGTGAGGGCCTGCAGGCCGAGGAACGCCTTGCTGACCGAGCGCACGTCGAGCACCACCGCGCTGCTGGTCGCGGGCACCGCGGCCCGTGTCGTCGCGCCGTCGGGCTCGACCGCGGCGGCCGTGGTCGCGGCGGGAGCCGGCGCCGCCGCCGCCCCGGCGCGCCCTCGTCCGAGCCGCCAGAAGAGTCCTTCGGGGGCGAACATCATGATGCCCATCAGCGCGGCGCCGTAGACCACGCCCTGGATGCCGGGCAGGCGGTCGCCCACCGTGCTGTCGAGGATCTCGCTCACCGGGATCATGATCGCGGCGCCGATCACCGGGCCCCAGAGCGTGCCGACCCCGCCGACCAGGCACACCACCAGCGTCTGCACGATCACGAGGACGCCGAAGACCGCCTCCGGGGTGACCACGAACAGGATCGCGTGCGAGTAGATCGCGCCGGCCAGCGCGGCGGGGGCCGCGCTCAGCGCGTACGCCGCCATCTTGCAGCGGAAGGCGTCCACCCCCATGGCGAGCGCGGCCTGCTCGTTCTCCTTGATCGCGCGCAGCGAGTAGCCCAGACGCGAGCCCTCGATCAGGCGCGAGAGCACCAGGGTCGCGGCGAGCAGGGCGAGGGCGAGGAGATCGAACGAGCGCGGCTCGGTGAATTGCATGAAGAGAGCCGGGCGGTCGCGCACCATCGGGATCGCCACTTCCTGGTAGCCCAGGTAGTCCATGACGATGCGGAAGATCAGCGGGTAGGCCAGCGTGGCCAGGCCGAAGTAGATGCCGGCGAGGCGGAAGGTGGGCGTGCCGATGAGCAGCGCGGCCAGCACCGCCACCAAAGCGCCCGCGAGCATGCCGAGCCACGGGGTGACCCCGGCCTTGGCGGCCAGCAGCACGGTGACGTAGGCGCCGATGCCGAAGAAGGCCTGGTGGCCGAACGAGATCTGCCCGGCGTAGCCGCTGATGATGTTCCACGCGAGCCCCATGGCCGCCCACAGGAAGACCAGGGTGAGGATGCGGTGGTGGTAGCGCTCGGTGATGACCAGCGACAGGGCGAGGCCGATCGCGACGATTGCCGCGATGCCGACCCAGCCCCGGGTCCAATGAAGCAGATGGGCCCTTTTCATCAGCCTGCTACACGGCCCGCGCGCGCCGGCCGAACAGGCCCTGCGGCCGCACGTAGAGCACGACGAGGAAGGTGACGAACACCCCGACGTTCTGCAGCTGAAGCGGCAGCAGCAGGAGCGTGAGCGACTGCACGAGGCCGATCACGAGGCCGCCCACGAAGGCACCCGGGATGCTGCCGAGCCCGCCCAGCACCACCGCGACGAACATCAGGACGATGAAGTTGACCGCGACGTTGGGCTCGATCGGGTGATAGGTGGCGAGCAGGCCACCCGCCGCCGCGACCAGCGCGATGCCGATGCCGAAGGCCACGCCGTGCATCGCGCGCACGTTGATGGCCTGGTAGGCCGCCGCCTCCGGGTCGTCGGCGGCGGCGCGGAGCGCCCGGCCCAGGTCGGTGCGGGTGAGCAGCACGTAGACCCCGGCGGCGAGCAAGAGCGCCATGAGGAAGGAGTACGAGCGCGCCTGGTTGAGCAGCAGCGGCCCGAGGACGAAGGCCTTCGAGGCGTAGGGCGCGTTGATGCCGCGGGGCATCGGCGACAGGATCATGGTGGTGGTGTTGGTGATGACGAGGGACAGCCCGAGGGTCAGGATGAGCTGGGCGTCCATCTCCCGGTTGGGATCGCCGCCCCCGGTGACCCGCGTCAGGAACGCGCGGTGCACGAGCAGCCCCAGCACGAAGAACGGCGGCAGCGTGAAGAGCGCGCCGAGCAGCGGGTCCACGTGCAGGGCGACCGCGTAGTAGTACGTCAGGTACATCCCCAGCATCATGAAATCGCCCTGGGCGAAGTTGACGACGCGCATGACGCCGAAAATGAGGGCCAGGCCGACGCTCATGAGGGCGTAGACGCCCCCCACGAGCAGGCCCGTGACCACGTACTGGGCGAGCTCGCTCGCGACCACGGCGAGCCGGACCCGGTCGGCGCTACTTGTGCAGCGCGATGGGACGCGTCGCCACCGCGGTCGGCACCACCGTGTAGGGCTCGCCGTCCTGCCACTGCACGATGATCGGGCTCGCGCCCACGCGACGGCCGCGGTCGTCGAACTTGATGCGGTTCGGGTAGAGCGAGGAGGCGGCCGGCCCGCTCGTCAGGTCGAGCTTGGCGATGGCGTCGCGGATCGCCTTGGGATCGGCGGACTTGGCCTGCTCGGCCGCCTCCTTGATGATCCAGACGTGGGCGTAGGTGCAGAGCGGATCCTGGGTCATGAAGGGCTCGCCGGTGCGCTGCTTGAACTTCTTCACCAGCTCCTCCTGCCCCTTCATGGGATGAGCGGCCACCACCGTCTGGATGGAGTCGAGCGTCTCCTTGCCGATGGTCTTCACGTACTCGGGCGTCACCAGCCACGCGCCCACTCCCTGGATCGCGGTCTTGACCCCGAACTCCTTCACCTTCTGCAGCACCTGGACCGAATCCGGGAAGTTGGTGGCGCCGTAGAAGACGATGTCGGGCTGGGCGGTGCGGAGCTTCTGCACGATGGAGGTCGCGTCGGCCAGCGGCGGGGTCCACACCTCGTCGGCCACCAGCTCGATGCCCTTGGCCGCGAGCAGCTTCTCGCGCAGGGGCTTGAAGAAGAAGACGGTGGCCGCGGTGTTGTCGCCCACCAGCGCCGCCTTCTTGATCGGGCGGTTGTTCTTCTTGCCGATGTCCACCACGAGGTCGAGGGCCTGCTCGGCCTGCAGCCCCGATACCGGCGAGCTCTGGAACGTGTACTTGAAGCCGCGCTCGGTGATGCTGTCGGCGTAGGAGAGGGTCAGCCACGGCACCTGCAGCCGCTCGGCCACCTCGGTGACGCCCAGGGTGAACGAGCTGAGCCAGGAGCCGATGCCCGCGCTGATCTTCTCGCGGGTGAGCACGCGCTGGGCCGCGCTCACCGCCTTCTCCACGCTGTCGCCCGCGTCGGTCTCGCGCACCACGATCTTGGCCCCGCCGAGCGCCTTGATCCCGCCCTGGCTGTTGATCTCCTCGACCGCCATGTCCGCGCCCATCTTCATCAGCTGTCCCTGGCGGGCCCAGCGTCCGGACATCGGCGCCACCAGCGCGATCTTCACGTCGTCGGCCGCCTGCGCGGCGGGCAGCACGACCGCGGCGGGAGCGAACGAGGCAATCGCGAGCAATAGGGCGAGCGGGCGGGAGAGGCGGCGCATCGGCGGATCCTCCGGCGTTGGAGTGCGTGACGATTGGGGAACGAGCGGCGCCTACTATAGCCTGCCGCTGCGTCACGGGCAATGCGCCCCGCCCGGTAACTCCTCCCCGACCATTCCTTCCCGGTCGCTCCCCGCGTCGTGGGCCAGTCGAATGCCCCGCGCGCGACACGCGCCGCCGCGGACCGAGGGACGCGCGGCTCGGTCGAGGCACAGAGATTGCTCGATTCCGGGTGGCGGCGTTCGGGCCGACGAGGAGGCGTACATGGCGAGCAAGGTGCGGATCAATCTGGCCAACGAGCAGGAGCTGCTGGAGCTGCCCGGACTCGACTCGGCGCAGGCTGCGGCGATCGTGCGGTTCCGGAGCCAGCACGGACCGATCGAGAGCGAGGGCGCCCTCGCGCGGGTGCTGGGCCGGCCGATCGGCGAGGACGTGCGGACGCGCGTCGACTTCTCGCCGTCCGCCGGCACCGCGCCCGAGGCGCCCGGCGCGTAGCCGCATCGGCCGGAGCCTCGACCGGGAAAGCGCCGCACGCGTCCGCGGCGCGGAGGTATACTCCTGCGCCGTGAGGAGAACGACGTGCGGGCCGTGATCTGTCGCGCGTGGGGCGCGGTCGACGATTTGAAGCTCGAGAACGTGGCCACGCCGGTGCCCGCGCCCGACGAGGTGCTCATCGACGTGCGCGCCACCTCGGTCAACTACGCCGACTCGATCATGGTGGCCGGCAAGTACCAGACCCGCCCGCCGTTTCCGTTCAGCCCGGGGCTCGAGACCGCGGGCGTGGTCGCCGCCCGCGGCGCCGCGGTCACGCGGTTCCGCCCCGGCGACCGGGTCATGGCCACGCTCGGCTGGGGCGGGCTGGCCGAGCAGGCGGTGGCCCGGGAGAGCGAGACGTTCGCCATCCCGGCCGGCATGTCCTTCGAGGAGGCAGGCGCGTTCCCGATCGCCTACATTTCGAGCGACGTGGCGATCCGCTGGCAGGGCCGGCTCGAGGCGGGAGAGACCTTGCTCGTGCTCGGGGCGGCAGGTGGCGTCGGGCTCACCGCGGTGGAGATCGGCCGCGCGATGGGCGCCCGCGTGATCGCGGGGGCCAGCACCACCGAGAAGCTGGAGGTGGCCCGGGAGCACGGCGCCGACGCGCTCGTGAACTACGCGACCGAGAATCTCACCGGGCGGGTGATGGCGTTGACCGGAGACCGCGGCGCCGACGTGTGCTTCGATCCCGTCGGCGGCGAGCTGGCCGACGCCGCGCTCTCCGCGCTGGGGTGGGGCGGGCGCATGCTGCTGGTGGGCTTCGTGGGCGGCGTGCAGCAGATCCCGGCCAACCGCCTGCTCGTCAAGAACCGCTCCGCGCTGGGCTGCTCGCTGCGCTACTACCGCAACCAGGCCCCCGACAAGCTGCGCCGCTCG
>DATFYA010000039.1 GCA_035315345.1 Candidatus Methylomirabilota bacterium | reverse complement strand
GAGCGCGGCCCCGTCCGATAGACCGGGTCGAGACACGCCGGCCCCTCGTGCCACGGCCCGATGTCCTGCGGCGAGGCGTGCGACGTATCGATCCAGCGCCGCCACGGTCTGCCCGGACCGGCCGCGGCGGGCAGCTCGAAGTCCAGGGGCTCCCAGTACGCGTTCAGGATCAGGTACACCTCGGTTTCCTGCTCGCGCAGGACGGCCGACACGGCCACGCTGTGGGAGTGCTCACTCCAATCCGGCTGGCCGACCTTCACGCCGTGCCAGCTCTTGGTCGCCTCGCGGATCATCTGATTCAGGCTCACCCGCCGGCGCTCGTGGCCGATGCTCCGCGTCACCCGCTGCGCGTTCAGGAGGCTCACGAACCGGAGCACGTCGGCGTGCCGGTCGACCAGCGCCCAGTCGAACCAGCTGATCTCGTTGTCCTGGCAGTAGGCGTTGTTGTTGCCGCGCTGCGTGCGGCGCACCTCGTCACCCATCGAGACCATGGGCATGCCCAGGGAGAGCAGCGTGACGGCCAGGAAGTTCTTGACCTGCCGATTCCGGAGCGTCTCGATCGCGGGATCGTCGGTCGGGCCCTCGACCCCGCAGTTCCAGCTGCGATTATCGTCGGCCCCGTCACGGTTCCCCTCTCCGTTGTCCTCGTTGTGCTTGCGGTCGTAGGAGACGAGATCGTTCACGGTGAACCCGTCGTGGCACGTGACGAAGTTGACGCTTTGCTCCGCCTCACGTTCCTCGTACCCGTAGATCTGCGGGCTCCCCACCAGCCGGTCGGCGACTCGTCCCACCGAGCCCGGCTCGCCACGGAAGAACGACCGCACGTCGTCGCGGAAGCGACCGTTCCACTCCTTCCAGCTGTCGCCGATGAAACTGCCGACCTGATAGAGTCCCCCCGCGTCCCAGGCCTCGGCGATGAGCTTCGTTCCCGCGAGCACCGGATCCGACTCGATGTCCCACAGGACGGGCGGGTCCAGCATCGGGCCGCCCGACTCGTCGCGCGCCAGGATCGAGGCGAGGTCGAATCGGAACCCGTCGACGTGCATCTCGGCGACCCAGTGCCGCAGGCTGTCGACGATGAGGCGTCTGACGATCGGATGGTTGGCGTTGAGGGTATTACCGGTTCCCGTGTAGTTGGCGTAGCCCCGGCGGTCCGCCTCCAGGATGTAGTACGTGGGGTTGTCGAGCCCGCGGAAGCAGACCGTCGGTCCCCGCTCGTCCCCCTCCGCGGTGTGGTTGAATACCACGTCGAGGATCACCTCGATGCCGGCCCGGTGCAGAGCCTTGACCATATCCCGGAACTCGTCGACCGGGCCGAGCGGATCCTGCCGGGCGCTGTACGCCCGGTGGGGCGCGAAGAACGACACCGGCGCGTAGCCCCAGTAGTTGATCTTCCCGGGCGGGCAATCGAACGGATCGAACTGGAAGACGGGCAGCAGCTCCACCGCGGTGACCCCGAGCCCCTGCAAGTACGGGATCTTCTCGACCAGCCCCGCGTAGGTGCCGCGCCGCTTCTCGTCGACGCCGGAGCTGGGGTGGCGCGTGAAGCCCCGCACGTGCATCTCGTAGACGATCGTCCGCGCGGACGGCGTGCGGAGCGGAGCGTCGCCTTCCCAGTCGTAGTCCGACGGATCCACCACCACGCTCTTCATGGAAGTCGCGGTGGTGTCGCCGGCCGCGCTGGCCGCCTCCCGGTCATAGCGCTCCGGGACCGCCACCGCCCGCCCGTACGGATCCAGGAGCACCTTCGCGGGATCGAACCGAAGGCCCGCGGAGGGCTCGGCCGGCCCCTCGACCCGATAGCCGTAGATCTGCCCGGCGGCGACCCCGGGCGCGAAGGCGTGCCAGTAGTGGTACGTGCGATTGCCGGCCACATCCAGACGGATAGTCCGCGCGGCCTTGGCATCGTCCGCCCGATCGAACAGCAGCAGCTCCACGCCGGTCGCGTGGCGAGAGAACACACTGAAGTTGGTGCCCTTGCGATCCGGCGTGGCGCCGAGCGGAGCCGCCACGCCCACGGCGCTGGCGCTCATGGCACCGGGCACGGCGTGACGTTCCAGATCTCGGTCGCGTACTCGGCGATGGTCCGGTCGCTCGAGAAACGGCCGGAGCTGGCCACATTGATGATGGCCTTCCGCGCCCACTCGTCCGGGCGCGCGTAGCAGTCCAACAACCGGCGGTCGGCCTCCAGGTAGGCGCTGAGATCCGCCAGATGCATGAAGTAGTCCCCGCGCGTGAGCAGCATCTCCCGTAGCGGCTCGAACACCCCCGGCTCGTAGCGGCTGAAGTGATCGGTGAAGATCAGGTCGAGGGCCGCGCGCGTCTCCGGCTCGTGGTCGTAGTGCCACTGCGGACTGTACCAGCCGCGATTGCCCGCCACCTGCTCGGCGGTCAGCCCGAAGAGGAAGAAATGCTCCTCGCCGGCGGCCTCCGCCATCTCGATGGTCGCGCCGTCGCGGGTGCCGATGGTCAGCGCCCCGTTCATCATGAACTTCATGTTGCTGGTCCCGCTCGCCTCGTAGCCGGCGGTCGAGATCTGGTTGGACACGTCGGTCCCGGGAATCAGACGCTCGGCCATGGTCACGCAGTACTCGGGCAGGAACACGACCTTCAGGCGCCCGCGCACCGCCGGATCGCCCTCCAGGGTGCCGGCGAGGTTGTTGATGAACTTGATGACGAGCTTGGCCAGGTGGTAGGCCGGCGCCGCCTTGCCCGCGAAGAAGAACGTGCGCGGAGCCATCTCCATCGCCGGGTTCTGCCGCAGGCGATCGTAGAGCACCACCACCCGCAGGGCGTTCAGGAACTGGCGCTTGTACTCGTGGATGCGCTTGACCTGGCTGTCGAAGATCGAGTCGGGGTCCACCACCAGGCCCGCGGTCGTCTTGAGCCAGTCCGCGAACCGGGTCTTCGCCTCGCGCTTGGCGCTCCGGACCGCGTCGCGAAAGCCTCGATCGTCGGCGAGGGGCCGCAGCCGGCCGAGCTCGGCCAGGTCGGTGACCCAGCGCTCGCCGATGGCCGCGGTGATGCGGCCGGCCAGCCCCGGATTCGCGAGCAGTAGCCACCGCCGCGGAGTCACCCCGTTGGTCTTGTTGTTGAAACGCTCCGGGAACATCTCGGCGAGGTCCTTCACCGTCGAGGCGCGCAGCAGTGCGGAGTGAATGGCCGCGACCCCGTTGGTGCTGTGCGAGCCGACGATGGCGAGGTTGGCCATGCGCACCTTGCGCTCGCTGCCCTCTTCCACCACGCGGATGCGCTCGACGCGGCCCTCGTCGCCGGGGAATCGCGCCCGCACCTCGTCCACGAGCCGGCGGTTGATCTCGAGCACGATCTCCAGCTGGCGGGGCAGCAGCATCTCGAACCAGCGGAGCGGCCACTTCTCGAGCGCCTCGGGCAGCAGCGTGTGGTTCGTGTAGGCGAGCGTCTGCCGGGTCAGCTCCCAGGCCCGATCCCATCCGAGGTGCGCCTCGTCCAGCAGGATCCGCATCAGCTCGGTGACGGCCATGCTCGGATGGGTGTCGTTGAGCTGGACGGCGACCTTGGCGGGCAACGCCCCCCAGTCCGTATTGCTGCGGCGGAAGCGCCGGACGAGGTCGGCCAGCGAGCAGGCGACCAGGAAGTACTCCTGGATGAAGCGCAGGCCCTGCCCCATGCTCGTGGAGTCGTCCGGATAGAGCACGCGCGTCAAGGACTCCGCGGTGAGCCGCTCCGCGAGCGCCCCCACGAAGTCGCCCGCGCTGAAGGCGCGGAAGTCGAAGAAGTCAGGGGTGCCGGCGGCCCACAGCCGAAGGGTGTTGATCGTGTTGCCCCCGTACCCGACCACCGGGCGATCGAACGGCAGGCCGTACAGACTCGACGGCTGCCCGGCCACGACGTGGAGCCCCCCGCCGCGCACCTCGAAGGAGCAGCCGAGCTTGATCTCCACCTGCTCCTGCGGGCGGGCCACCTCCCACGGATCGGGCCGTCGGAGCCAGTTGTCGGGCTGCTCCTGTTGCCAGCCGTCCCGGATGGTCTGGCGGAAGATCCCGTACTCGTAGCGAAGGCCGTAGCCCATGGCCGGCAGCTGCAGGGTGGCCATCGAATCCACGAAGCAGGCCGCGAGCCGGCCGAGCCCGCCATTGCCGAGCCCGGCGTCCGGCTCCTCCTCGAGGAGGCCGATCCAGTCGAATCCCCTGTCGCGAGCCGTGTCCGCGATCAGTGGATCGAGCAGGAGGTTCATGACGTTGTTCGCGAGCGACCGCCCGATGAGGAACTCCATCGACAGGTAGTAGACCCGCTTGGGATTCTCGCGCTCGTAGGTCGCGTCCGTGCGCACCCACCGCTGGGCCAGGACGTCGCGCACCGAGCGCGCGGCGGCCTCGTAGCGATCCCGCGCGCTCGCGGTCGCGGGATCGACCGCGTTGTCGAACATGAGGTGCCGCTCGTAGAGCGCATTGTCCCGGCCCTTGAGCTGAACGGGCCCGCACCCGTACCGGGCTAGCAGCTTCTCGGCGCCCGGCGTCTTGTCCTTGCTCATGATCTCGTCCTCCTATCCGCTATCCGGCGATCGGCGCATTCCAGATCTTCAGAGCCGGAATCTCCCGGTAGTAGCCGAGCACGTTCAGCGTGCCGGTATCGAGCAGGAAGCTCTGACCCGCCGCCGCGGCCAGCCCCAGCCAGCGAGCCACCAGCACCCGGAGCACGTGCCCGTGGGCGAACAGGGCCACGTCGCCCGACGTGGCGCGCGCCCTGGCGATGACCCGATCCGCGCGCGCTCCCACCTGCTCCGACGTCTCCCCGCCGGGGCAACCATCGCGGAAGATGAGCCAGCCGGGCGCCTTCTCGTGGATCTGCTTCGGGGTCAACCCTTCGTAGTCACCGTAGTTCCACTCGACGAGGTCGGGGTCGAGCAGGGCCCGGGCGCCCAGGCCGGCCAGCTCGCACGTCTCCCGGGCCCGCTGCAGCGGGCTCGTGAGCACGAGCGCGAACACTTCTCGCTCCAGCACCGGCCCGATCCGAGCGGCGAGGCGACGTCCGTTGTCGGTCAGCGGGATATCGGTCGTCCCGGTGTGCTGCCCGCTGAGACTCCATGCGGTCTCCCCGTGCCGGATCGCGAACACCCGGCCGCCGCTCACACGTTGTCCGCCTCGGTCGAGCCCGCCCCTCCGCTCGTCGCCGCCTGCCCCCACTTCCAGTTCGCGATGCCGGGCATGTCGTCGCCGTGCCGGGCGATGTATTCCTGGTGCTCGATGAGCCGGTCGCGGATCGCCTGCTTGGCGTACGCCGCGCGGGCGCCGAGCTTGGGGACCCGGTCGATCACGTCGCTGACCAGGTGGAAGCGGTCGATGTCGTTGAGCACGCACATGTCGAAGGGCGTGCTGGTGGTCCCCTCCTCCTTGTAGCCGCGCACGTGCAGATTCGCGTGGCTGGTCCGCCGGTAGGTCAGCCGGTGAATCAGCCACGGGTAGCCGTGGAAGGCGAAGATGATCGGCTTGTCCTTCGTGAACAGCGCGTCGTAGTCGTGATCCGACAGGCCGTGGGGATGCTCGCTCGCGGGCTGCAGCTTCATGAGATTGACCACGTTGATGACTCGGACCTTCAGCCCGGGCGCGTGGTGCCGCAGCAGGTCGACCGC
>DATFYA010000038.1 GCA_035315345.1 Candidatus Methylomirabilota bacterium | reverse complement strand
CGCCCGCGTACAGCGCGTGGTAGAGCGCGTCGAGGCCGCGGCTCATGAAGGGGTCGTAGAGCGTGCCGATGGGCAGGAGCGTCGCGCCCGACAGCTCGGCGGTCAGGCCGAAGGCCCCCAGCGCCAGGAAGAGGTTGTGCTCGGCGATGCCCAGCTCGATGTGCTGACCCGCGGGCGATTCCTTCCACTGCACGACCTGCGGCCCATCGGCGCCGACGGCGGGCTTGGCGCGCGGGAAGTAGACGCCCTTGCGGTTGATCCAGCCGACCAGATGCGTCGTCACCGCCACGTCGGCCGACATGGTGGCGATGCGATCGCCGATGGGCAGGCGGCCAAGCCGGCCGAGCACGCGGCCGAATGCTTCCTGCGTGGAGCTCTGGGGCGGATACGTCTCCTCGACCGTCTCGGGCACGACCAGCGACGGGTCCTCGCGGCGCGGCGGCGGGGCGTAGGGAGCGGGCATGCGGCGGATCAGCGCGGCCTCCTCGCAGTCGGCGGCAAAGCCGGCCCACTCGTCGCCGGCCTCCACGCCGAGCGCGTCCCGCAGCTCGTCGAGCTGGCGCGGGGTCATCAAGGCGCCGTGGTTCATCTGGTCGGCGCCGAACGGATAGCCCCAGCCCTTGATGGTGTCGGCCAGGATCACGCACGGGCCGCCGCGCGGCCGGCCCGCCTCCTCGTAGGCGGCGAGGATCGCGGCGAGGTCGTGGCCGCCCACGTCGGCGGCGAGCCTCCCCAGCGCGTCGTCGGGCACGTCGGCGAGGAGCCGGTCCACCGCGCGATCCACCTCGCCGTCCGCGGTCGCGGTCATGATCTTCCGCGCCCCGCCCGGCGGCAGGCGTAGCAGCGCGTGATACTCCACGTTGGAGAGCGTCTCCAGCCGCGCGCGCAGCCGCTCGCCGCCCGGCTGCTCGAAGAGCGCGCGGAGCCGTCCGCCCCAGCGCAGCTCGATCACGTGCCAGCCTGCGCCGCGGAACCAGTCGCGCAGCTGACCGCGGCGCGCGTCCGGGGTGACGCGGTCGAGGCTCTGCCGGTTGACGTCGACGATCCAGAGCAGGTTGTCCAGCTCGCGCACCGCCTCCTCGAGCAGCGCCTCCCACACGTTGCCTTCGTCCAGCTCGGCGTCGCCCAGCACCGCGATGAAGCGCCGGGGCATCGCCTCGCCGCCGCCGTGCTGGCTCACGTACTTGGCGGCCAGCGCGCCGAAGGCCGCGCTCGCCGCGCCGAGGCCCATCGAGCCGGTCGACAGGTCGACGATCTCGGGATTCTTGCGCCGGCTCGGATAGGCCTGCAGCCCGCCCAGGCTCCGCAGGCTGCGCAGCTGATCGGCGGTGAGCCGGCCGCGCAGGTACTCGATCGCGTAGAGGATCGGCGAGGCGTGCGCCTTGGTGGCCACGATGTCGCCGGGCCGCAGCGCCTGGAAGTACAGCGCGGTCATCAGGGAGACGACCGACGAGGACGAGGCCTGGTGCCCGCCGATCTTGGTGCCGTCGGGATTCGGGCGGACGTGATTGGCGTGGTGGACCAGCAGGGCGCTCAGCCACAGCACCTTCTTCTGGATCGCGTCCAGCGTCGACGGCATGGAGGGCTACCTTACCGCATGTCGCGGCCGCGGGCGATGCGCCTCAGGCGAAGGGATCGTCCTGCGGATCCTCGTGCCAGACGTACTCCATGAAGCGGGCGGCCTGCCGGGCCATGTCCGCGCCGTGCAGCCGCGCCACCACCGAGAGCGTCATGTCGATGCCCGCGGAAACGCCGGACGACGTGACGAGGTCGCCGTCGTCCACCCAGCGCGCCTGCCGCTGCCAGCGCACGCGCGGGCCCTGCTGAACGACCCAGTCCCATGCGACCTTGTTCGACGTGGCGGGGCGGTTGTCCATCAGGCCGGTACGGGCGAGCAGGGCGGAGCCGGTGCAGACGGTGGTGGTGACGGTGGCGGCGCGGCTCGCCGCGGTCAGCGCGAGCAGGAGCGCGGTGTTGTTCACCGCTTTCCGGGTGCCGAAGCCGCCGGGCACGAGCAGGACATCGTAGGCGGGTGCGTCGGCGAAGGCGTGGTCGGCATGCGTGGTCGGCCCCTCGCCGCTCTTCACCGGCCCGGCCTTCTCGGCGATCGTGACGATCTCGAAGAGCCGGTGCCACGCGCCGTCGGGCCGCGGCAGGCGGACGCTCGCGAAGGCCTGCACCGGGCCGTAGACGTCCAGCACGGTGAAGCCCTCGAACAGCACGACCGCCACGCGGGTGACCGGGGCATCAGTCATGGCGCACCGATCGGATGATGGGTGGCCTGCCGGCCGGTGTCAAGGCAGCGCGCGGCGCGGCCGCGGGCGACCGGCGGGCGCCCGCGTCGTCCGCGCAGATTTGACAAGCCGCGGGGCGCCGGGACACCATGGCCGGCATGCGCGTGGTCGACCTGAGCTTCCCCATCGGGCCGCACTTCCGCTGGACGGTGGCGAGCGAGCGCCGTTCGACCCACGAGCAGGGCGCGAACTTCCAGTCCACCGTCCTCACCGTGAGCTGCCACGCCTACACGCACGTGGACGCGCCGGTGCACTTCCTGCCCGGCGACCGCGACATCGCCTCGATGCCGGTCGAGCAGTGGATGGGCGACGCGGCGGTGGTGGACCTGACCGACCTCGGCGAGAACGGTGAGGTCACCGCGGCCGCGCTGGAGAAGAAGGCCGGCCACGTGCGGGCCGGCGACATCGTGCTGCTGCGCACCGACTGGCCGCGCCGCTGCCCGGTGGCGAGCGAGCGCTTCTGGAAGGACGCCCCCTACACCGGCCGCAGCGCCTGCGACTGGCTGGTGGCGCGCGGGGTGAAGGCGGTGGGCTACGACTACCCGCCCGACTACTGCATCCGCACCTCCATCTTCTCGCCCGAGACCAGGATCGCGCGGGAGGAGTGCACCACCCACCACGTGTTCTTCCCGGCGGGCGTCACCGTCATCGAGTACCTGACGAACCTCGAGCAGATCGGCGTGCCGCGCTGCCGCTTCATCGCCCTGCCCCTGCGTGTGACCGGCGCGGACGGGTCGCCGGTGCGCGCGATCGCGCTGGTGGATTGAGCCGGTGGATCTGAGCCGAGCGACCGCCCGGCGCATCGCGGTGTGGGGCGCCATCGGCCTGCTGGGCGGCGGGGTCGCGGCCGACCTGCTGTGGCGGCAGAAGAGCGCCCAGGAGCAGGCCGCCCTGAGGACCGATCACACCCAGGAGATGCAGCGCCTGGCCGATGAGGTGAAAGACCTTACCGATCAGCTCGCGGCCGAGCGGCTCCGGCGCGAGGCGGTGGAGCGGGCCCTGAGCGAAGGCAGGAAGTAGTGCCGCGAGCCGGCCGCCTCGCGCTGGTTCTACTGGCCCTCCTCGCCGGATGCCCGCCCGGGGGGCCGACCGCGGCCGCGCGGGCCCAGGATCCGCCACGGCCTCGCAGCCTGCCCGCGGTCGTGGTGAAGGTGGTCAGCGGCGACTCCATCAACGTCTTCGTCAACGGCGAGGTCACGCCGGTGCGCTACATCGGGATCGCCGCGCCGACGCCGGGCGAGGGCGCCGACGGCGGCGAGCCCCAGGGCCGCGAGGCGCTCGCCTTCAACCGGGCACTGGTCTTCCAGAAGAACGTCCGGCTCGAATTCGACGTGCAGGAGCGCGACGCCGAGGGCCGCCTGCTGGCCTACGTGTGGGTCGGCGAGGTCCTGGCCAACGCCGAGATGGCCGGCCGCGGCTATGGCCAGGTGGTCGCCGCCGGGCCCAACATCCGCTATTACGAGCTGCTCCTGAAGCGTCAGGAGGAGGCGCGCGCCTCGCGGCTCGGCATCTGGAAGAACGCGGGCCCGCCACCGCCTCCGTCACGCCGGTAGAGGCCGCCGTGGACGCGCGGCTCATCCTGATCGTGGACAGAGACATCGCGGCGCGCCAGTCCCTCATCGACCTGCTGAGCCTCGAGGGCCACGAGGTCGACGGGGCCGAGGACGCCGAGGCCGCCCTGCTGCTGCTCGAGCAGCGCCGCTACGCGCTGGTCATCGCGGACGTGCGGATGGCGGGGCTGGACGGACCCGGGCTCGTCGCGGCGCTGCGCGCGCGCTTCCCCGACTCGCCGCCCCGCCTGGTGTTCCTGACCGGGCAGACCTTCGATCCCCAGTACGGCGGCTTCCTCGCCGACCTGCGCGCGCCCATGCTGATGAAGCCGCTGCGGCCCGGGCCCGCGCTCGAGCTGATCGCCCGGGTGCTCGCCGGATGAAGTCGCGGCTCATCCTGGTGGTCGAGGACGAGGCGAGCCTTCGCGAGATGATCGCCAACATCCTGCTGCTCGACGACCACGACGTCGACACCGCGCGCGACGGGGTCGAGGCGCTCTACCGCATCGAGCAGCGCACCTACGACCTGATCATCAGCGACCTGCAGATGCCGAACCTCGACGGCCGCGGGCTGCACGACGCGCTCCGCGCGCGCTACGGGCAGGCCCTGCCCCGGGTGATCTTCGTGACCGGCCACGCCGAGGCCGACGAGTACGTGCCGTTCCTGGCCGAGAGCGGCGATCCCGTCCTGACCAAGCCGTTCTCGGTGGACGATCTGCGCACCCTCGTGCAGTGGGTGCTCGAGACCTGAGGCTCAGATCTCGGGCGGGCCGGTGACCGCCGGGCCGTTCAGATCGGCTCCGAGCCGCTCGAGCCAGAAGGTCATCCCCATCGCCTGAAAGCCGGCGCGCGCCTCTGCCAGATGCTTGGCCGCGGCCGAGGCGTCGCCGGCGCGCGCGGCGAGGCGGCCCAGGCCGAGCTGGCAGCGCGCGGCGAGCGGCCGCATGCCGAGATCGCCCGCGAGGGCGAGCGCCTCCGTGTAGTGGCCGCGCGCCTCCTCGATGGCGGGCGGGCTCGCCTCGGCCGCGGCCAGCCCGAGCAGCCGGAGCGCGTAGACCTTGTTGCCCCGCTCCTGGTGCGCCTCCGCCAGCGCGAGCGCGCGGCGTCCCTCCGCCACCGCGGCCGCGGGCTCGCCCGCGATCAGCCGCACCTCGCCGACGTGCGCGGTGATCAGCGCGAGCCGGCCGAGCCGCTGCATGCCGACGGCCTGCCGCACCCCGCGCTCGGCGAGGCCGAGCGCCTCCACCGTGCGGCCGGTGAGCGCGTACACCACCGCGAGATCGCCCGCGAACGGCGGGTAGAACGCGGGCATGTCGCCGCACAGGGCGATCCCCCGCTCGAGCACCGGCTGCGCCTCGCGGATGCGGGCGCGGCGGAGCAGCGTGCCGCCGAGGCCGAGCAGCGCGTAGGTGAGGCTGTAGCTGTCGCGCCGCTCCTCGGCGAGCCGGACGCCCTCCTCGGCCGCGCGAATGGCCTCGTCGAACTGCCCCAGCTCCGAAAGGGTCCACGCCAGGTGCGCGCGGGTCAGGACCGACGCGATGCCGGGCAGCCCGAAGCGCTCCCCGCTCGCGTAGGGGGGCAACAGGGCCAGATTGCGCCGCAGCACCACCAGCGCCTGACGGTAGTCGCCGAGGGCGCGGCGCCCCGCGCCCACGTTGAGGTTGCCCACCACCTGCAGCCCCACGTCCTTCGTCGCCTCCGCGATGGCGAGCCCGCGCTCACCCACGCGCGCGGCTTCGTCCGAGTTGCCCATCTCCCAGTGCACGGTGCTCTCGAACGAGAGGACGCGGGCCAGCCGCGGCCGGTCGGCGAGCGCCTCGGCGTGCGAGGCGGCCTCGCGCAGCGTGGCCACGCTGCGGGCGTGCTGGCCCAGCGGCACGAGCGCGTTGTGCAGATCGCAGCGCAGGTCCACCGCGAGCCCCGGCTCCGCGGGGTCGGGCGGCCGGTGCGTCAGCGCAGCCAGCGCGCGCTCGAAGAACGAGACGCTCTCCCAGCTCGCCATGCGCGAGAGCGTGCGGGCCCCCGCCTCGCGACAGTAGGTCACCGCGCGGTCCCAGACCTCGCCGAGGAACGCATGATGGGCCAGGCGCTCGGTCTGCTCCACGAGCCGGCCCGCGTAGAATCGCTCGATCGCCTCCAGGATGCGCGCGTGGAGACCGCGGCGCCGCTCGTGCAGCAGGCTCTCGTAGGCCACGTCGTGCACCAGCGCGTGGCGGAAGCCGTACACCACATCCGGGAACAGCGCGCGCTGGTCGAGCAGGCCCGCGGCGTGCAGCTGATCGAGCCCGCGCCGCACCGCCTCGGCCGGCAAGTCGGCGATGGCCTCGAGCAGGCGCACCTCGACCTCGTCGCCGATCACCGACGCGGCCTGCAGCAGGCGCTTGTCCTCGTAGCCGAGCCGGTCGATGCGCGAGGCGATGGTGGCCCGCACGGTGGCCGGCACCTCGAGGCTGAGCGTCGGGCTGGTGAAGCGGTAGGCGCCTGGCTCGCCGGTGAGCGCGCCGGTCTCCACGAGGCTCGCCACGCACTCTTCCAGGAAGAGCGGGTTGCCGTTGGCCCGCTCGGCGACCAGGCGCTTGAGCGGCCTGAGCCCGGGCCCCGACCCGAGCAGCGCATCCAGCAGCGCGCCGGTGGCCGGCGCCTCGAGCGCTTCCACCCGGATGCGCGTGTAGCCGGGATGACCGGACCAGCGGTCGACGTATTCCGGCCGGTACGTCGAGGCCACGAGGGTGTACGGCGGCAGCGCGGCCACCAGCGCGTCCATGGCCGCGTGGGTCTCGGAGTCGACCCACTGCATGTCCTCCAGGATCATCACGAACGGCTGCACGCCGCCCTGCCGCTCCACCAGCCGATGCACCGATCGCATGACCAGGCGCCGGCGGACCGCCGGATCCAGGCCGGCCAAGGTGCGGTCCGGCACGCCGAGCACCCACAGGATCGCGGGGACCGCCTCCTCCAGCTCGGGATCCAGCGCGCGCAGCCGGGTCGTCACTTTCTCTCGAATCGTGGCCACGTCGTCGCCGCTCTCGATCTGGAAGTAACGGCGATGCAGCTCGACGCCGGGGCGATAGCCGGCGGCCCGCCCGTAGGAGACCGCCGGCGCCTCCACGACGAGGCAGCCGCGCTCCCGGCAGCGCCCGGCCAGCTCGAGGCAGAGACGCGACTTCCCGACGCCCACCTCGCCCACCAGGGAGACGACCTGGCCGCTGCCGGCCAGCATCGCGTCGATGGCCGAGTTGAGCCGGGCCAGATCCGTCTCGCGCCCGACCAGCGGCGAGCGCGGACGCAGCGCGGAGGCCGTGTCGAGCCGCGAGCGGATCGGCACCGCACCGCTGATCTCGTGCACCGCCACCGGCGCCTGCAGGCCGCGCACCGGCAGCGGGCCGAGTGGGCGCGTGGCCACGCGGCCGCGCACCAGCGCGGCGGTGTCCTCGGTGGCGAGGATCGAGCCGGGCTTGGCCATCTGCTCCATGCGGGCGGCGAGGTGCACGGTCTGGCCCACCGCGGTGTAGGTGAACGAGAGATCGCTGCCGATCGAGCGCACCACCACCTCGCCCGAGTTGACGCCGACCCGGATCGACAGCGGCCGGCCGAGCGAGCGCTGCACCTGCTCGCCGTAGGCCGTCACCTCGGCCTGCATGCGCAGGGCCGCGTAGCAGGCGCGCACCGCGTGGTCCTCGTTGGCCAGCGGCGCGCCGAAGAGGGCCATGATCCCGTCGCCGACCACCTGGTTCACGGTGCCCTCGTAGCGATGCACCGCCTCCATCATCAGCTCGCGCATCCGGTCGAACGTGGGCCCGAGCTCCTCGGGATCGCGGTCGCCCAGCACGTCCATCACCCCGTGGATGTCGGCGAAGAGCACGGTCACCTGCTTGCGCTCGCCCTCGAGGGCGGCGCGGCTGTCCAGGATGCGCTGGGCCAGATGCGGCGGGGTGTAGGCATCGGGCGACGCGAAGCGGGCCGGTTCGGACCCGGCCAGCCGGCCGCCGCAGGCCGGACAGAATCGCGCGCCGGCGGGCGCCGCGTGCGCGCAGCGCGGGCACGTGCTCACGCCGGCGCCTTCGCGGCCGCCGCGGGGCTCTCGATGTGCTCGGGGCGGATGCCCACGCCCACCAGCCGGGCGGGCAGCCGGCGCACGAGCGGACAGCGGGCCAGCAGCCGCACGAGGAGGGGCAGACGGAGCGGGCCGCCGCCCAGCGCCCGGCTCACGAGCCGGCGCTGGACCACGACCTGCAGCCACTGGGTCGCCCGGGTCGGCCACTCGCGGCGGCGCTGCACGCGGCGGAGGTCCTCGTCGGCGACCGCGCGGTCCCGCAGCGGACGCCAGAGCCGGTTGGCCGCGGCCACCGCGTCCTGGACCGCCAGATTGATGCCGACGCCGCCCACCGGCGACATCGCGTGGGCCGCGTCGCCGATGCAGAGCAGCCCGGGCCGGTGCCATTGCCGCAGGCGATCGACCTTCACGGTGAGCAGCCGGACGTCGTCCCACCCGGCGAGCTCGCCGACCCGGTCGGCCGCGAACGGCAGCAGCGCCGACACCGCGGCGCGGAAGGCGTCGAGCCCGCGGCGCCGGATCTCACCCCCCGCGCCCTTCGGGATCACGTAGCCGCACTGCCAGTGCTCGCCCCGGTTGAGCAGCACGAAGATGCGGCCGACGTCGAAGCGCCCCATGGTGGCGTCGGGATCCGTGGAGCGGCGCGAGAGGCGAAACCAGAGCACGTCCATGGGCGCGCCCAGGTCGTCGACCTGCAGGCCCGCCTGCTCACGGAGCACCGAGGCGCGGCCGTCCGCAGCGACCACCAGATCGGCGCGCACGTCGAAGCCACCGGCCGGGCCGGTCGCCCGCACGCCCCGCACGCGCCCGTTCTCCTCGATGAGAGCGGTAGCCTCGGTCTCCATCAGCAGCTGGAACGTCGGATATCGTGAGGCCTGCCGGGCCAGGAAGTCCAGGAAGTCCCACTGCGGCATCAGGGCGATGAATCGGCACCGCGTCGGCAGGTGGGTGAAGTCCGCGACGGGTACGGTCCGGTCGCCGAACTGGGCGATCAGCCGCGGCACCTCCTGATGCGGCAGCGCGAGGAATTCCCGGAGCAGGTCCAGCTCGAGCATCAGCTCGAGGGTGGACGGGTGAATGGTGTCGCCACGGAAGTCGCGGAGGAAATCGGCGTGCTTCTCCATCACCAGGACGGACACCCCCGCGCGCGCCAGCAGCAGTCCGAGCATCATGCCCGCGGGTCCGCCGCCCGCTACGCAGCACGCTACCTCCCGCGCCCCCCTGGCCATGGCGTACCAATGCTACAATGCCAGCGCAGCGCCGGCCCGAACTCGAAGCAATTCGCGATGATTTGGGATAGGATCACGCAATGACCAGTCCGGGAAACTCGCCGGTGAAAGTCTATCGCGCGTCCGACGCACCGCCGGGGGCGCTCGCCGGCGAGTCGGTGGCGGTGCTCGGGTACGGACATCTCGGCCGCACCGCCGCGCTCAACCTGCGGGACTCGGGGGCCAAGGTCCGCATCGGCAACCGCGAGGACGAGTACGCGGGGCTGGCGCGCGCGGAAGGCTTCGAGGTGGTGCCGATCGGCACCGCGGCGGCCGACGACGTCGTGTACGTGCTGCTCCCCGACGAGGTGATTCCCGAGGTCTTCGGCGGCGACGTGGCCCCACACCTGCGCGCGGGCAGCGCCGTCGCGTTCGGCTCCGGTTATAGCCTCGCCTTCGATCTGGTCCACGCGCCCGCGTCGGTGGACGTGCTCCTGGTGGCCCCGCGCATGGCGGGCAGCCAGGCGCGCACCCGCTACCTCGAGGGCCAGGGCTTCTGGGCCTGCGTGAACGTGGAAGCGGATCGCAGCGGCCGCGCCCAGCAGCGGATGCTCGGCCTCGCCGACGGCCTCGGCGTGCTGCGCGCGGGGGCGGTGCAGATGAGCGCCGCGATGGAGGCGACCCTCGACCTGTTCATCGAGCAGTCGGTGGGCTCGATGCTCGGCATGGCGATCATGATGGCCTTCGAGGTCGCGCGCGACGCGGGGATTCCCTCCGAGGCCCTCGTGCTCGAGATGTACATGTCGGGCGAGATGGAGGCGGTGTTCCAGGCCTTCCGGGAGAAGGGCTTCTTCAAGGCCTCCGAGGACCACGGCCCCACCGCGGTGTTCGGCGGCATCACGCGCTCGCTCGAGATGGACCGCGAGGAGATGGCGGCGCGTTTCCGGCAGACCTTCGAGGACATCAAGACCGGCGGGTTCGCCCGGCGATTCCAGGACGAGGCGCGGAACGGCTACCCGATGCTCGAGTTCGCGCGCGCGATGATGCATGGCGGCTCGCCGATCGCCGACGCCGAGGATCGGATCCGCCGCTTCACGTCGCCCGACCCATCCGGGCCCACCCCTGGAGGTGCCGCATGACCTTCGCCCTGCGCATCCTCGCGGTGATCGTGTTCGTGCTCGCCACCGTCGGCGTCGCCCCGGTGCCGATGACACCGCTCGGGTTGGCCCTCTGGTGCGCCTCGACGCTGCCGCCGGGGGTCGTCCCGCCGCGCGCCTAGCCTCAGGGCTGTAGTCGCGTCGCCCGCCACGCTCCGCCGCTGAAGCCGATCTCCGAGGGTCGGAGCGCGCGCGTCCACACCGCGCGGTCGTGGGCGCGCCCCGGTTGTCCGGCCCACAATTCCACCCGCTCCGCCCACACCCGGTAGCCGCCCCACCGCGCCGGCCGGGGCACGCCGTCGCCATGGGCGCGGCGCGCCGCCTCGATGCGGGCCAGGAGCTCGGCGCGCGAGGCGAGCGGCCGGCTCTGCTCGCTCGCCACCGCGGCGAGGCGAGCGTCGAGCGGGCGGGTGCTCCAGTAGCGGTCGGAGTCGGCCTCCGGCGCGTGGGACACCGGCCCCTCGACCCGGATCTGCCGCTCCAGCACGTCCCAGTGGAAGACCGCCGCCGCCCGCGGGGTCTTCTCGAGGGCGCGGCCCTTGGCGCTGTCGCGGTCGGTGTAGAAGACCAGCCAGCCCTCGGCCACGTCGAGGCCGCGGCAGATGACCATGCGGACGCCGGGCCGACCCTCGTCGTCGACGGTGGCCAGCGCCATGGCCGTCGCGCTCTTCATGACCCCCTTCGCCTCGTCGAGCCAGCGCGCGGCGAGCGGCAACGGATCGGCGGGCAGCGCGTCCGGCAGGGGCTCGCCCATGGCGGCCCAGTCTACGGCACGCCGGCCGGATGGTACAATTCGCTCGACCGAGCCGGCGCATGCGACCCACGTCAGCCCAGCGCTTGTTTCGATACGGCTTCGCCATCCTGTGCGCCGCCGCCGGGATCCTCGCCCGGGCGTCGCTCGACTCCCTGTGGGGCCTGCAGTACCCGTACCTGGTGTTCCACCTCACCGTGCTGCTGGCCGCGTGGGTGGGCGGGCTCGGACCGGGCCTGCTCGCCACCGGGATCTGCGCGGTCACGGCCGCGTACCTCTGGATGCCGCCCGTCCATTCGTTGCTGATCGACAGCGCGGCCGACCGTCTGGCCGTGCTCACCTTCGTCGGCTTCGGGGGAGCGATCAGCGTGCTGAGCGAACTGTTCCATCGCCGCGAGCGCGCCGCCCGCGTCGTGGTGGAGAGCATCGAGGACGGCTTCATGGTGCTGGACCGGCGCTGGCGGTATCGCTACCTGAACGGCCGGGTCGCGCGCCTCGCGCGCCGGCGCCCGAAGGATCTTCTCGGGCGGTCGATCTGGGAGGTCTTCCCGGAGCTGGCCGGCACCACCTTCGAGACCGAGGCTCGCCGGGCCGTCGCCGAGGACTCGCAGCGGCGGTTTCAGTTCTTCCATCCGCCGCTGGGCGGCTGGGCCGAGATCCAGATGTACGCCTCCGCGGAAGGCCTGGCCGTGTACTTCCGGGACATCGCGCCCCAGAAAGCGGCCGAGATCACCTCGTCACGGCTCGCCGCGATCGTGGCCTCCTCCGACGACGCCATCGTGAGCAAGGACCTGAACGGCAACATCATCACCTGGAATCCCGCGGCCGAGCGCATGTTCGGCTACACCGCGGCGGAGGCGATCGGGCAGAACATCACCCTGATCATTCCGCCGGAGCGCCGGCACGAGGAGGACACCGTGCTCTCGCGCATCCGCTCCGGAAGGAGCGTCGATCACTTCGAGACGGTGCGGGTGCGCAAGGACGGGCGACCGGTCGACGTGTCGCTCACCATCTCCCCGGTGCGGGGAACCGACAACCAGGTCGTCGGCGCCTCCAAGATCGCGCGGGACATCACGATCCGAAAAGCCATCGAGCGCGAGCGCAACGAGCTGCTCGTGCGCGAGCGGGCCGCGCGGGCCGAGGCCGAAAGCGCGAACCGGGCCAAGGACGAGTTCCTGACCACCCTGTCGCACGAGCTGCGGACCCCCCTCAACGCGGTGTACGGATGGGCCGCGATCTTGAAGACCGGGCAGCTCGACGAGGTCACCCGGGCCAAGGCGATCGACACGATCATGCGGAACTCGAACGCCCAGGTGCAGCTCATCGACGACCTGCTGGACATCGGCCGCATCACCGCCGGCAAGCTCCGCCTCGAGGTGCAGAGCGTCGAGCTGCCGCCGGTCATCGAGGCCGCGCTGGATGCCGTGCGCCCCGCCGCGCTCGCCAAGTCCATCGATCTGAAGGCGGACGCGCACGAGCGGGCCGGGCCGATCACCGGAGATCCGAACCGGCTCCAGCAGGTCGTCTGGAACCTCCTCAACAACGCGGTGAAGTTCACCCCTCAGGGCGGCCGCGTCGAGGTGCGCCTCGAGAAAGCGGGCCCGCACGTCGAGATCGTGGTGCGCGACACCGGCTGCGGCATCACCCCCCAGCTCCTGCCGCACGTGTTCGACCGCTTCCGGCAGGGCGATAGCTCCAGCACGCGCGTCCACAGCGGGATCGGGCTCGGGCTGACCCTGGTCAAGCACCTGGTCGAGCTGCACGGCGGCACCGTCGCCGCGGAGAGCCCCGGCCTCGGCCAGGGCGCCACCTTCACCGTGCGGCTGCCGATGAGCGTCTCGCTCGTGCCCGCCGCCACCGTCGAGCGGCCGGGCGCGCGCGAGGCGGTCGCGGCCGCCGCGCCGCTCGTTCGGCTCGACGGGCTGCGGGTGCTGGCCGTCGACGACGATGCCGACGCCCTCGGCCTGGTGGCCACGATCCTCGGCCGGGTCGGCGCGACGGTGGATCTGTGCAGCACGGCCGCGCAGGGCTTCGCCATGCTGGTGGCGAAGCCGCCGGACGTGCTCGTCTCCGACATCGAGATGCCCGGCGAGGACGGCTACTCCCTGATCCGCCGGGTCCGCGCGCTCGATCCCGAGCAGGGCGGGCGCACCCCCGCGATCGCCCTGACCGCCTACGGGCGACGCGAGGACCGGCTCCTGGCGATCGCGGCCGGCTACAGCATGCACGTGCCGAAGCCGGTCGACCCCGTCGAGCTGACCACGCTCGTCGCCGGCCTCGCCCTGCGGTAGGCGGAGCGGCCATGTTCGCGCCGCTCTCGCGGCGGGCCTTCCTGCTGGCCGGGGCCTCGTGGCTCGGCCACGTCCGTCCGGCCGGCGCCGCGGGCCCCTCGGTGCCGATCGAGACCTGGGGCGGCGCCACCGTCGGCGCGAGCGGCGTGCCGCCGGGCTGGCAGAAGTACGAGACCCCGGGCGGACATCCCGCCTACGACTTCACGGTGGTGGAGGACGCGGGCCGCCGGGCGCTGCGCATGCGGAGCGCGGGCGACCACTCCACGATCGCCAAGGAGATGCAGGCCGACCTCACCGCCACGCCGATCCTCGCGTGGCAGTGGCGCGTCATCGGGCTGCCCTCGGGAGCGAATCTGGAGAACCGGGCGACCTCGGACGCCACCGGCCACATCTTCGCGGTGTGGCCGCGGTTTCCCGCCTTCGCCCGCTCGCGGCTGATCGGCTATGTCTGGGACCCGGCGCTACCCGTCGGCACCGTCGTGCCCAGCCGAAAGACGTCCACCGTCTCGTTCATCGTGGTGCGCCGGGGTCAGTCTGGCCTGGGGCAATGGCTCGACGAGCGCCGCCACGTGGCCGACGACCACCTCGAGGTGTTCGGTGACGCCGCGACCACGCTGCCGGCGGTGGCGCTCTCCATCGACACCAACGACACCCGCTCGGCCGCCGAGGCCATGTTCGGGCGCATCGAGCTGCAGCCCGGCGACCGCTCTGCCCGGTAGCGCGCGCGGGTCGCGGGAACGATTTACCGGCAGTCGGAGCGTCCGATCCGGGCGCAAGCGCTCCAGGACCGCGAGCTTCCACGCTTCGCCACGATCATCGGCGGTGGCACGTGGCTTGCCGTGTAGAGACCACATGGCGACGATCTTCACCGGTGGCCGTCGCGGGCCGGTCGGTGCGACGACCAGCGCCGCGGACGTGTGGAAGGGCCTCGCGGCCGGCGTCGCCGCGGGACTCGTCGCCGCCTGGGTGATGGGCCAGTTCCACCAGGTGGCGAGCCGCGCGCCGGGGATGCCGGAGCCGGGGGCCGGTGCCGCGGACTCGACCGAGCAGACGGCCGCCGCCATCTCGGAGCGGGTCTTCCATCACACGCTGAGCCCGGAGGAGAAGAAGACCGCGGGCCCGCTCGTGCACTACGCCTTCGGCGCCACCGTCGCCTCCGCCTACGGCGCGGTCGCCGAGATGGTGCCGGCGGTGACCAGAGGGCTCGGCGCGCCGTTCGGCGCCATGGTCTGGCTCGGCGCGCACGTCATCACGGTGCCGGCCCTCGGCCTGTCGAAGCCGATCACGCGCTCGGCGGCGCCGACGGAGGCCGTCGAGTTCGCCGCGCACCTGGTCTACGGCGCGGTCACCGAGACGCTCCGCCGGCTCCTTCGTCATCGCTGAGGGATCGGACGGTTGACACCGAAATCCCGACCCCCTAGATTCGATCACGCAGGCGGGTAGCTCAGCTGGGAGAGCACGGCCCTTACAAGGCCGGGGTCGGGAGTTCGATCCTCCCCCCGCCT
>DATFYA010000037.1 GCA_035315345.1 Candidatus Methylomirabilota bacterium | reverse complement strand
ATCTGGCTCGGGGACTCCCGAGACACGATCAGGGCCTTCCCCGACGACGTCCGGCAGAGGGCGGGGTTCCAGCTCTGGCGCGTCCAGCGTGGCCTCGAGCCGAACGACTGGAAGCCGATGCCGAGCGTGGGGCTCGGTGTGCAGGAGATCCGCATCCACACCGGCCGCGCGCATCGCGTGCTCTATCTCGCGAGGTTCGCCGAGGCCGTCTACGTCTTGCATGTGTTTGAGAAGCGGACGCGGCGAACGCCGCAGGATGACCTCGATCTCGCGCGGCAGCGCCTGGGCCAGCTGATGAAGCAGCGGGCGCGCCGGAAAGGATAGGTGGTTCATGAAGAAGGTGCAGCGGACCCGATCGAGCGGCAACGTCTTCCGTGATCTCGGCTTTCCCGGCGACGAGGCCGCGCACCTCCAAGTGCGCGCCGAGCTCCTGGCCCACTTGCAGCAGGTGATCACGGCGCGCGGATTGAAGCAGGCCGCGGTGGCTGCGCTGCTTGGCGTCTCGCAGCCCCGGGTGAGCGACGTCATGCGCGGTCGCATCGACCTCTTCAGCATCGACACGCTCATCGACATGCTGGCCCGCCTCGGCATCCGCGCCAAGCTCGTCCTGCACCCTCGCCGGCGACGGGCGAGCGTCGCATAACAGGCGACGCCCGCGCTCGCCGGCCTGGGCCACGCGCAGCCGGCGTTATCCCTGACGTCGGCGGGCTCCGGTCCGCCTGGCTGACCGTGGCGTCTTCGGCGCCACAGCGGGCCGCAGCCCGCTCCCGGCATCAGCGGGCCCTCTGGTCGTCCAGGCGCCCGAGGAGACCAGCGAAGATCTTCTGGCGGCCGACCTGGCCCCTGCGCTCCGCGTCGTCGCGTTGCTTCTGCCGCGTCGGGCGAAATTCGAGGGTGGTCACGAAGAAGGTGCACGACTCGCAGATGGACTCGAATCGTCGCCGGCTTTCAATGCTCAGGACTGAACAGGCCATGTCGAGGGGCGTTCGGTTACAGTTTAGACGCCATTTCGGTGACAGTCAGAATTGACCGTCACCGAAATGGTTGATTAATTGGCGGGCTCGACGGGACTTGAACCCGCGACCTCTGGATTGACAGTCCAGTGTGCTAACCAGGCTGCACCACGAGCCCGTAACGGGAACGGATGTTTATACCATGCGGGCTCCGGGGCTGTCTATCCGCCCAGGGACGGCTGCCCCGGCGCGCACTCGAGATGGCCCGTCCATACGAGCTGGTCGGGGTAGCGGGCCAGGAGATCGGCGATCTCGTCGCACGGCGGCCGGTGGCCGAGCAGGTCCTCGCCGGGCGAGCGCTGCAGCCGGCGATGCACGTTCAGCAAGTAGCTGTAGACCATGCGCAGCGCCTGATCCTCGGGCACGGCGCGCACCCAGACCAGGATCTCGACCGACTTGGCGTTGGCGTCCAGCTCGCGCTGCTCGCGCTCGCGCTGCCGGGAGCGGGCACTGCTCGCGCCGAGGGGCTGATCGTGCCCCAGCACGTAGTGCGCCAGCTCGTGGGCCACGATGGCGTCGCGGTACTCGGAGGCCAGCACCAGCTCGTTGACCGCGAAGAACCCGCGGCGATAGGCGCCGACCGGGCTGTCGGGGTTGTGGCTGACCAGGACGTGGATGGGCGGCAGCTGATAGCGCCGCGAGGTCTCCTCCGCGAAGTCGCGAACCTCGCCGAGGCTCTTGTCCTGCGACGGCGTCAGCGTCGAGCAGCCGACGGCCAGCGCGGCCACCCCGAGGAGCCAGCCGAGACCCGGCGCTCTCATTGGCGGAAGTCTAGCAAACGAGGCAGAATGTGGGCCTCATGACCACTGCACGCGCCGCCACCCCTTCCCTCCGCAGCCGCAACTGGTTCGCCGCCAAGAATCTCGACGGCTTCATGCACCGAGCGTATCTCAAAGCCGAGGGCTTCAGCGAGGCGGTGTTCGACGGCCGCCCCGTGGTCGGCATCTGCAACTCGTGGTCCGAGCTGAACAACTGCAACGCGCACCTGCGGCAGGTGGCCGAGGCGGTCAAGCGCGGGGTCTGGAGCGCCGGCGGCTTCCCGCTGGAGTTCCCGGTGATCTCGCTCGGCGAGATCCTGATGAAGCCCACCACCATGCTCTTCCGCAATCTCATGGCGATCGACGTGGAGGAGTGCATCCGCGCCTATCCCCTCGACTCGGTGGTGCTGCTGGCCGCCTGCGACAAGACCACGCCGGCCATGCTGATGGGCGCCGCGTCCGCCGACGTGCCCGCGATCATGGTGACGGGCGGGCCGATGCTCAAGGGCATGTGGTGCAACCAGGAGCTGGGCTCCGGCACCGACGCGCGCAAGATGTGGGCGCAGCGGCGGGCCGGCGAGCTGCCCGACGAGGCGTGGGCGGAGATCGAGGCGTGCCTGTCGCGCTCGGCCGGCCACTGCATGGTCATGGGCACCGCCTCGACGATGGCCGCGATGGCCGAGACGCTCGGCCTGGCCCTGCCCGGCAACGCGGCGATCCCGGCGCCGGACTCGCGCCGGCTCGCCCTGGCCGAGCTGTCCGGCCGCCGCGCGGTCGAGATCGCGCTGGCCCGCGGGCCCAAGCCCTCCGAGATCCTGACCGCGGCGGCCTTCGACAACGCGATCCGGGCGGACATGGCCCTCGGCGGCTCCACCAACGCGATCGTGCACCTGGTCGCGATCGCCGGCCGCGCCGGAATCCCGCTGCCCCTGCGCCGCTTCGACGACCTGTCGCGCACCACGCCGCTGCTCGCCAATGTGCGCCCGTCGGGCAAGCACCTGATGGAGGATTTCTACTACGCGGGCGGCGTGCCCGCGGTGCTGCGCGAGCTGCTGCCGATGCTGGACGGCACCGCGCGCAACGTGAACGGCCGCAGCCTCGCCGAGAACGTGGCCGACGCGCCCTGCCACGACCGGGACATCATCCGGCCCCTGTCGCTGCCGCTGCAGCCGGAAGGCGGCACCGTGATCCTCTTCGGCAATCTCTGCCCCGGGGGCGCGGTCCTGAAACAATCGGCCGCCTCCGCGCATCTGATGGTCCACCGCGGCCGCGCGGTGGTCTTCGAGGATCACCGCGATCTCGAGCGCCGCATCGACGATCCCGCGCTGCCCATCGACGAGACGTCGGTGCTGGTGCTCAAGCAGGCCGGTCCCAAGGGCGGCCCGGGCATGCCCGAGTGGGGCGCCGCGCCGGTGCCGGCGCGGCTGCTGAAGGCGGGCGTGAAGGACATGGTGCGCATCTCGGACGCGCGGATGAGCGGCACCTCCTACGGCACGGTGGTGCTGCACGTGACGCCGGAGTCCGCGGTGGGCGGGCCGCTGGCCCTCGTGCAGTCGGGCGACGAGATCGAGCTGAACGTGCCCGAGCGCCGGCTGACCCTGCGGGTGTCCGACGAGGAGATCGCGCGTCGGCGCGGGGCGTGGAGCCCGCGGCCGGACGGCGTCACCAGCGGCTATCTGCGCATGTTCCTCGATCACGTGCTGCAGGCCGACGAGGGCGTGGACTTCGACTTCCTGCGCGGCCGGCGCCCGGTCACCGACGAGGAGACCGCGCACGGCTCGAGGCTCGCCTGACATGACCGCCGCCACGAACTCCGCCGACGCGATCGTCATCGGCGCTGGCGCCTTCGGCGCGAGCACCGCGTATCACCTGGCCCGGCGCGGCCTCAAGACCACGCTCGTGGATCAGCACGCGCTGGGCTCGCAGACCTCGCCGCGCGCGGCCGGCCTGACCAGCAAGGCCGACACCATGCCCGCCATGGCGCGCCTCCGGCACGAGGCGTGCGAGGCCTTCGAGCGCTTCGAGAGCGAGATGGGCCGCACGGTGGACTTCCACCGCTCGGGCAGCCTCCGCGCGGCCTACACCGACGCGGCGGTGGAGCGGGTGCGCATCGCGCAGGCCACCGCCGACGGCCTGGGCATCGAGGCGCGCCTGATCGACGCCACGGAGGCCGAGCGCCTCGCGCCGCACTTCACACCGGGCGCCGCGCTCCGGATCCTCCACGTGCCGAGCGATGGCTGGGTGGACCCGGCCAAGGTCGCCGTCGGCTTCGCCACGCGCGCCGGCGAGCTGGGCGCGCGCCTGCTGCCGTTCACGCCGGTGCTGGCCCTGCTGAGCGACGGCATCCGCGCCACCGGCGTGGTCACCCCGCGCGGCGAGATCCGCGCCCCGGTCGTGGTGGACGCGGCGGGCGGCTGGACCGCGCGCGTGGCGGCCGGCGCCGGCATCGCGCTGCCCCTGGTCCCGGTGCGGCACCAGCTGTTCATCACCGAGCCGATCGCGGGCGTGGAGCCGCTGCAACCCATCGTGCGGCTGGTCGAGGCCAGCGTGTACGTGCGCTACGAGCAGGGCGGCCTGCTCTTCGGCGGCTACGAGGACCACCCGCACGTGCTCGGGCACGAGGGCCTCGCCCCGGGATTCCAGATCGCCGGGCTCGAGCTGGACCTGGACGTGCTGCGCGGGCTGGTGGACGAGGTGGCCGCGCACTTCCCCGCCCTGCGCGACGCGAAGATCGCGATCCACCGCGGGGGCGCTCCCACCATGACCCCCGACGGCCGGCCGCTCGTCGGCCGCGTGCCCGGCCTCGACGGCCTCTTCGTGGCCTCGGGCTGCTGCGTGGGCGGGCTCAGCCTGTCGCCCGCGGCCGGCCGCGCGCTGGCCGATCTCATCGTCGACGGCAAGAGCGACCCGGATCTCGCCCCGATCTCGGTGGAGCGCTTCGGCGGCGCTCATCGCGACCCGGCCGCGCTCGAATCCGCGTGCGTGGCGCAGTACGCCCGCCGCTACACCCACTGAGGAGACATCCCATGCCCAAGGTCGACTGGAGCTACCACCGCAACGGCTGAATGACCTGTGCCAAGACGCAAGGGTTCCTTGCCAGGCACAAGGTGACGGTGACCGAGCAGGCCGACGCGAAGAAGGCCACCATCAAGGGAGCGCGCGCGCTCGACGTCCTCGACGCCGTCGACGACCTCTACGTGGCCAAGGGCAAGAAGGTCGAGCACGTCGACCTGAAGAAATCGAAGCCCGACCGCGCCACCCTGCTCGGGCTGCTGCTGGGGCCGACCGGCAACCTGCGCGCGCCGACGCTGCGCCGCGGCCGCACGCTGATCGTCGGCTACGACGAGGCGACCTACAAGACCGTGCTGAGATAGACGGGGTCAGGTCTTGCATTACGACATTTTCGTGGCGCGCATCGCCGTCACCTGATGCGGCAAAAATGTCGTAATGCAAGACCTGACCCCGCCGGCTGACCCGCTCAGCGCGGCGGGGAGGAGAGACGGGCGCCGACCAGCTTGGCGACCAGGACCGCGACGTAGAGCTGGCCGCCGATGGCCTCCAGCACGGCGACCCCGCGCGCCATCTCGCTCCGAGGCACGACGTCGCCGTAGCCGAGCGTCGCCAGGGTGACGAAGCTGTAGTACATGGCGGTGGACAGGGAAAGCGCGGCGCCGGCGTCCCGCGCCCCTGCATCGGCCAGCGAGCCCGGCCAGGTCTGCTCCATGGACCAGTGCACGACTCCGAAGAGCAGCCCGCCCAGCAGATAGACGCTGAGCGCCGCGTAGAGGTGCTCGGCGTCGACGCTGGCGGTGCGCATCGCGAAGCGCAGCGCGCTGACACCGGCGAGCAGAGCGATCGCGCAGGCCACCGCGAGGGCGCCCGCGGCCAGCCCGCTGCCGACCGCCGCGGTCGGGGCCGCCCGCACCCCCAGCGCGATCGCGGCGACGACCATGAGCAATCCCCGCCACCGCTGCCCCGGGACGCCGAGCAGCGCGGCGAGCAGGCTGAACACGAGGAGGATCTGCAGCAGGTCGGTGCTGAAGTGCAGGGCCGCAAGCAGCGGCGCCGCGCCCAGGGTGACCAGCAGCGTGTAGAAGAGGACGGCGTAGCGGTGACGGCCGTAGGCGGCGAGCGGGCCGGCCGGGCTCACGGGGCGACGACGGGAAGCCAGTACACCGAGGCCGCGATGACCAGGTAGACCGCGATCAGCTGAATGCCCTTGAACCAGGTCGCCTGCCCATCGCCGGCGGTGGTGACCACGATGAGAGTGCCCAGCAGGAGCGTGCCGATCTCGAGCCGGCTGAAGGCCAGGCTCCCGGGATCAGCAGCAGCAGCCAGTTCACCGCGCGCGTCTCGGGATCACGGCCATCCTGCCCATGATGATAGGGCACACCTCCCACGAAGCCGGTACGGATAGACGCCCCGGTTGGGATAGGATACGGCCCGATGACCGCCTCCTCCCTGCCCGAGCCGGAGCTTCAAAAGAAGATCTCGGCCCGTCTGCCCGACGTCTTGATCCGGGCGGGGTTCATCGCCGTCCTGGCCGCGCTGTGCTACATCGTCTTCGCGCCGTTCCTGACCCTGATGGTCTGGGCGATCATCCTGGCCGTCACGCTCTATCCCTTGCATCGAGGGCTCGCTCGGCGGATGGGGGGGCGCGCGGGTCTGGCCGCGACCGTGGTCGTCATGGGCGGATGCATCCTCATCATCGCGCCGACCGCGGTGCTCTTGAACTCGTTCGGCGGCTCTCTTCACGACCTCGTCGGGGCCGTGCAGCACAACACCCTGGACGTCCCGCCTCCGCGGGAGAGCGTTCGGGGCTGGCCGATCGTCGGCGAGAAGATCTACGCCTTCTGGTCCGGCGCCCACGCCGACCTGCCCGCGCTCGTCCAGAGCATGCAGCCGAAGATCGGCCAGCTGGCCCGGAAGGCGCTGGCGGTCGTGGCGAGCATCGGGGTGGGACTGCTACAGTTCCTGGCCTCGTTCATCGTCGCCGGCATCTTGATGGCCTACGGCGAGGCAGGCGCGGGCACGACGCGCGCGATCTTCGCGCGGATCATCGGCCCCGAGCGAGGCGAGCCCTTCGCCCGGCTCTCCACCGCGACGATTCGTACAGTCGCTCAGGGCGTGATCGGCATCGCCTTCGTTCAGGCGATCCTCGTCGGCGTCGCCCTGCTCGCCGCTCACATTCCATGGGCCGGCGTCCTGGCCGCCATCACGCTGGTGCTGAGCATCGCCCAGGTCCCGGCCCTGATCGTCACCCTCCCGGTGATCGCGTACATCTGGTCGAGCGGCGACTACGGCACCGGCGCGGCGGTCGCCCACACCGTCGCCCTGCTCGTGGCCGGCATGGCCGACAACATCCTGAAGCCCCTGATGCTCGGGCGCGGCGTCGACGTCCCGATGCCGGTCATCCTGCTCGGCGCCCTGGGCGGCATGGCGAGCGCCGGGATCCTCGGCATGTTCGTGGGCGCGACGCTGCTGGCCCTCGGCTATCAGATCTTCACGACCTGGGTCGCCACGAATCCCGATTGAGGGGCCTCGTCACGAGCCCTTCCCGCGTCGACGGCGCCGGGTCTTGCCCGTCGCCCGTGACGGGCGGCGCCCGGAGAGCCGGCGGAGCGCCGACCCCTTGTGCATGGCCATGTGGTCGGTCTTGTCGCTCTCGATCAGGTAGCGCGGCTCCACCCGCGATGCGTGAACCGTGTATCCCTTGAACTCGATGGGCGCCACGATCTTCTTGCGGATGATCCCGCTCACCCGGCCGGCCTCGGAGTTCCAGCTCACGTGGTCGCCGACCTTGAAGGCGCCCGGCATGGTCATCCCTCCTGTTCTCGAAGGGCTCCCCAGCTGTTTCGTGCGGATCGAGGAGGGGATGCCGGAGGCGGGGGAGGGACGCCGGCCGGCGCGAGCTACAATCGGGCGATCGCCTAGCCCTTCACGCTGCCGGCGGTGAGCCCTTCCACCATGTACTTCTGCAGGTAGATGTAGGCGGCGATGACCGGCACCGTGGTGAGGACGGCGCCCGCCATCAGGTAGCCCCAGCCGTAGACGTCGCCGGTGATGAAGGTCGACAGGCCCACCGGCAGCGTGCGCAGGCGCACATTGGTGATAAAAACCAATGCGTAGAGGAACTCGTTCCACGCCTGGGTGAAGGCGTAGAGCGCGCTCGCGAGCAGGCCGGGGGCGGCCAGGGGCAGGATCACGCGGCGAAAAGCGCCAAAGCGGGTGGCCCCGTCGATCATCGCGGACTCTTCCAGCTCGACCGGGATCGACTCGAAGTACCCCATGAGCAGCCAGGTCACGAACGGCACCGTGAAGGACGGGTACGCCGCGATGAGGCCGGTGAGGCTGTCGGCCATGCCCAGGTTGCGGATCTGCGCGTAGAGCGGGATGAACAGGATCGACGGCGGCACCAGGTAGGTGATCAGCACCGTGCTGGCCATGAACGCGCGCCCGAGAAACTTGAGGCGGGCCAGGGCGTAGGCGCCGAGAGTGCCCACCGCAGTGGCCAGGAACGTGCTCGAGACCGCCACGATGATGCTGTTGCCGTACCAGGACACGAACTCGGTCTTGGCGAACAGGTGGTCGTAGTTCTCGCTCACGAACGGGCTCGGCCAGAACATCGAGACCAGGCTGCGCATCTGGGTCTCGCCCTTGAAGGACGTGACGATCATCCAGTAGAAGGGAAAGATCACGAACAGGGCGAAGGCGAGCAGGATCGCGTACGACACCGCGGACTGCGTCCGCTCGATGCGGACGGTGCTGCGGCGCCTAACCAACGCTGACCCCACTCCTGTATCCGCTCGCCTCGCCTCCGGCTGCAGCTCGCACTACCTCACCCTACCTTTGCGCATGTAGTTCGACAGCACGATGATCACGAAGGCCAGCGCGGGCAGCATGTAGAGGGCCACCGCGATGGCCTCGCCCAGGCGCTGCGCCCCGAAGGCGATCTCGTAGGTCAGCACCGGCAGCACCATGGTGGCCCCGCCCGGACCGCCCTTGGTCAGGATGTAGACGATCGCGAAGTCGTTGAACGTCCAGATCGTCGAGAGCAGCAGCACGATCATCACGATGTTGCGGATGCCGGGCAGCGTGACGTAGCGGAAGCGCTGCAGCACCGTCGCCCCGTCCACCGCCGCGGCCTCGTACAGCTCGCCCGGGATGGCCTTCATGCCGGCCAGGAAGCTGATGCCGAAGAACGGGAATCCGCGCCACACGTTGACGCCGATCACCGAGGCCATCGCGGTGCCCGGCTCGCTGAGCCAGCCCACCCCCTGCTTGAGCACGCCGAAGACGTGGACCAGCAGGTAGTTCAGCACGCCCAGGCTGTAGTCGTAGATCCACAGGAAGTTGAGCGCGGAGACCACGGTGGGGGCCACCCAGGGGATCAACAGGACACCGGTCCAGAAGGAGCGGAAGCGGATCCTGGAGGTCAGCACCAGCGCCATGCCCATGCCGAGCACGGTCTTGATCGCGACCGAGCCGAAGGTGAACACGAAGCTGTTGATGACCGCGCGCTGGAAGAAGCCGTCGTAGGTGAGCCGGACGTAGTTCTCGAGTCCCACGAAGACCGGCGGCATGCCCACGTACTTGCGGGTGAGGCTCAGGTACACCGCGTAGCAGAACGGATAGGCGACCAGGGCCAGGACGAGCACCACGATGGGCGCCACGAACAGGAAACCCATGCGGTAGTCGGGCCCCAGCACGCGGCGCAGCGTGTGCTCGAGGCCGGCGCGGGGCCGGGGAGAAACCTCGGGGTGATACGCGCCCCTCACCCCGACCCTCTCCCCGGAGGGGAGAGGGGGAGATGAGGGATGGAGCGTGGCCATGACGCCTCCGGGCTAGGCCTTGCCGCGGATCTTGTAGATCTCCTCGACCCGCGCGTGCGCCTCCTTCAGGGCCGCCTCGGGCGAGAGCCCGCCCACGACCACGCGGCCGGCCATGTCGGTGAGGATCTTCTGGCCCTGCACCTCGGCGGCGGCCGGCGTCATGGGGCCGGGGTGGCCCTGGTTCACGGAGCGCATGATGTTCTGCAGCATCGCCTCGAAGTTCGGGTCCGACTTCCAGTACGGGTTGTCGGCGCGGCCCTTGTAGACCGGGCCCGCCTGCCCCACCGAGACCTTCATGTACTCGGCGAAGCGGGTCTCGTCCTCGAGGTAGCGGATGAGGTCTTCGGCCAGGTCGGCCTTCTGCGACTTCTGGAAGACGGCCCAGTTGTAGCAGGACGAGCCCACGAACGAGCCGGCGGGGCCGCCGGGGGTCAGCACACAGAGCGTCTTCGGTGCCAGCTCGTGCTTCTTGCTGACCATCGCGTAGTAGAGGCTGGCCCCGTTGTTGGTGGTCACCAGCTTGCCCGCCATGTACGACTCGTTGTTGGACACGTCGGTCCAGCCCATCACGCCGGGCGGCTGGATGCCGTGCTTCTTGATGGTGTCCACCGCGAACTGCAGCGCCTGCGTGTTCTGCTTGAGGAACGCGGTCCCGAGCGCCGGCTTGCCGTCCTTGTCCCACACCCCCCCGCCGTAGTCCCAGAGGATGTTGGCCATGAACCCGTCGCCGTCGTCCGACCGGTTCAGGGTCTGGCCGAAACCGAAGAGGTCCTTGGACGGGTCCTGCGCCTTCTTGGCGAATTCGACGACCTCGGGGTCGTAGACCTTCGGGACCTTGAGTCCCTTCGCCTCCATGATGTCCTTGCGGATGAAGAACACGGTGGTCATCGAGTAGCGGCCGACACCGAGGAACTTGCCGTCTGCCTTCATGGCCCGCTCCGCGAAGGGCACGAGCCCGCCCTTGGCGGTGGCGAGCTCGCCGGCCACCTTGCTGACGTCGCGCAGCGCTGCCTTGTAGCGCATCGGCCCGTAGATGTTCATCTCAGCCATGTCGGGCGGGTTGCCGGCCTCGATGGCGGCGACGAACTTCTGCTCGCGATCGCCGAAGGTCGCCCAGTCCATCTCGACCTCGACGTTCTTGTCCTTGGCCCACGCCTCGACCTGCCGGGCCACCACATCGTTGCCCGCGGTGACGAAGCTCTTGAAGAGCCAGAGCCTGAACTTCGTCTTCGCCTGCGCGGGCGCCATGCCGCGCAGCGCGTGGAGCCCCGCCGCGGTGCCGCCGGTGATGACCGCCGCCTTGCGCAGGAACTCGCGGCGGGCGATGAGACCGGCGTCGAGCTGATCGGCCAGTTGCTTGAGGCGAGTGTCCATCGAGGGCTCCTCCTTTGGAGCGCGTGGAGCGGAGCTGGGGGATGGGCGAATGCTAACTCAGGGCGGGCCCGCGGGCAAGCAAACACTGCGCCGCATGCGCGATCGCGGCGGCGTCGACGCCGTAGTGACGATAGAGATCGTCCCGCGCACCCGACTGCCCGAAGTGATCGACGCCGAGCGGGATCTGCGGGACTCCGAGCGCTGAGCCCACGAACGCCAGCGCGTGCGAATGGCCGTCGAGCACGGACACCACCGGCACCCCTTCCTCCTCTGCCGACACCAGCTCGAGTACGTACGGACCCGTAGCTCGCAGCCCGCGATAGAGCCGATCGGGGCTCGTGACCACGAACACGCTGGCGCAAACGCCCTCCGCGGCGAGCATCCGGCTCGCCTCCACCGCCTCGGGCACCATCACGCCGGCCGCGAAGATGTGCACCGCATTGGCCTCGGCGTCGTAGCCCGGCTGCCGGCGCGCGTCGATCAGCCGGTACCCGCCGCGCAGCACCGCGGCGCGCTGGGCCGGCGACGGCGCGGGCGCCAGCGACTGCGCGACCGGCTTGGTGGACAGCCGCAGGTAGAGGCTCTCGGCGTCGGGTCCCCGCTCGATCAGCCCCCGCAGGCCGTCGAGCAGGATCCACTCGACCTCCTGCGCGAAGGCGGGCTCGTAGTAGGCGATGGCGGGCAGCGCAACGCCGATGCCCGGCGTGATCACCGACTGGTGCGCCCCGCCCTCGGGGGAGAGGCTCACCCCCGAGGGCGTGGCCGCCACGATGAAGCGGCCGCCCGCGTACAGCGCGTGGTAGAGCGCGTCGAGGCCGCGGCTCATGAAGGGGTCGTAGAGCGTGCC
>DATFYA010000036.1 GCA_035315345.1 Candidatus Methylomirabilota bacterium | reverse complement strand
CCGTGTGGCCGAGAAGGACGTCGTAGGCGAGGGCGAAGAGCCCGAAGACGAGCACCTCGGTGAGCAGGGCCAGGTAAAAGGGCGTGTAGTTCGCGTAGAGCGGCGCCGTGGCCAGCACGACCGCCGCGAGCAGGAGCGGTTTCACTCCCCTGACATCCCCTCCTCGCCGAAGAGGCCCCGAGGGCGCACGAGGAGGACGACCGCCATCGCGAGATAAATGATGACGTCGGCGAGCACGTCGTAGAGCATGCCGGTCAGGGCGAGGGTCTCGCCGATCAGGAGCCCGCCCGCCACCACCCCGAGGAAGCTGCCCATGCCGCCGACCACCGTCACGATGAAGCACTCGATGAGCACGAGGCCGCCCATCTCGGGAGCCACCGCCACCAGCGGCGCGGTGATCACGCCCGCGAACGCGGCGAGGGCGGCCCCCAGGGCGTAGGTGGTCGTCCACGTGCGCGCCACGTTGATGCCGAGCAGCTGCACCATGAGGTTGTCGCTGGTGCCCGCCCGGATCACCAGGCCGAGGTTGGTGCGGTTGAGCAGGATCCACAGCAGGGGCAGGAGCCCGGCGGTCACGGCCAGGATGAACACGCGATAGGCGTGCACGTCGAGGGCGCCCAGACGGAAGAGCGAGCCGGTGAGCGCCTCCGGAATCGCGAACGGCTTGCCGGGCCGCCCGAAGGTCATGCGCACCAGGTCCGGGATCATGATCGCGAGCCCGTAGGTCACGAGCACGCCCGCGAAGTTGGCGTTCTTGGTTCCGTAGATCCGCGAGAGCACGCCGCGCTCGACCAGCACGCCCACGAGGCCGACCGCGAGCGGCGCGGTGAGCAGGGCGAGCCAGAAGCTGCCGGTGAGCTGGATGGTGAGCCAGCCCGCGTAGGCCCCCAGCATGTAGAAGATGCCGTGGGCGAAGTTGATGATCCCCATCAGGCCGAAGACGATGGACAGGCCGAGGGCGACCAGGATCAGGATGCAGCCGTTCACCAGCCCGATGAACAGCTGGGCGTACCAGACGTCGAGCGGGAAGCCGAAGAGCGTCAGATCGAGCGCGCCGTCAGATCTGCTGGCTCAGCGGCTTCTTCGGATCGAAGCCTTCGCCCTCGCACGACTCGGACGTGGTCTCGCCGCTCACGCTCTGGACGATCTCGAAGAAGTCCCACTGGTCCTTCATCGCGACGGCTGGCTTGCCCTTGCAGAGGAACACCTCCTGCATGTTCACGTGGTCGCACGCCCGGATCTGCTCGGGGCCTTTCAGGTGCTGGAACTTTCGCCCCTCGAGCGCGCGGGTGACCTTGTCGGTCTCGAGCGACTTCACGTCGTTGGCGGTCTCGAGCAGGAGGCGCACCGTGGAGTAGGTGGACGCGGTGTAGCCGCCGGGCGCGCGCTTGCGCAGGGCCATGTGCCGGTCGTAGTAGCGCCTGGCCGCCGGGTACTTGTCCTTGAGCTGCCAGTACCACGGCATCCCCGAGTAGAAGCCGTCGTACACGCCGGCGCCCGCCGCCTCCGCGAACGTCAGCTCGGTGATCGAGTGGATCACGCGGGCCTGCTTGGCGAGCCCGAACTCCTGCACCTGCTTGGCGCACGCGACCTGGTCGGCGGCCCAGGTGGTGATGAAGACCACGTCGGCCTTGGCCGCGGCCACCTTGGGCAGGAAGGGCAGGAAGTCGCGGGTGCCGAGCGGGGCCCACGTCACGCCGGTCCAGTCCGCGCCGACCTGCTTGGCGACCAGGGAGTAGGCGCGCTCGAACATCTGCGGCCACGAGTAGTTGTTGGCGAGCATGTGCCACTTCTTGCCCATCTTCTGGGCGTCCACGAAGTGGGCGGCGGCGGCCGCGGTCTGGTACGGCGTGAGGTTGTTGCCGAACTGGTACTTGCACATCTTGCCCTTGACGGTCAGGAAGTTCTGGCCGAAGAAGCTCACGATCACGTCGTTCTTGCAGCCGACCTCCGCCATCGCGATGCCCTCGAAGCCCACGATGGCCCCGACCAGGAACGCGGCCTTCTCCACCTCGATCAGCTCGGTGGCCTTGCGCTTGGCCACCTCCGGCTTGAACTCGGAGTCGCGGATGACCGTCTCGACCTTGCGGCCCATCACGCCGCCCGCCGCGTTGACGTCCTCCACCGCGATCTGGGTGGCCGCGAGCATCTCCTGCGCCTCGAGCGCCATCGGGCCCGTCATCGGCACCACCACCCCGACCTTGATCGCCTGCTGGCCGAGGGCCTGCCGGTTGACGAAGGGGAAGCCGGAGACCGCGGTGGCGGCGCCGGCTCCCGCGATGGACTTGAGTAGGGTTCGCCGCGTGATCGCGCTCATGTTGGCTCCTCCGCTCCGAGGTGGCAGATGTGTGACGGCCTTATAACACGCACGCGGCGGCGGCGTCCACCTTCGGCGCGCCGCTGTGGTAGGCTCCGCGCGGAGATCCTCGCGTGCCCACCGACCTGCACTTCGGCCTGATCCTCGCGCTGACGATCCGAGGCCTGGCGGTGACGTCGTACGATCAGATGCGTCGCGTCGCCGCCGAGGCGGAGGCGCTCGGCTTCGACTCGATCTGGCTCTGCGACCATTTCCTGACGCTGGATCCGGGTTCCTACGTAGAGGACGCGGGCATCGCGCGGGACGGGGCGGCCGCCGCGCGGCGGCCGGAGCGGCGCTCGATGCCGCTGCTGGAGTGCTGGACCGCGCTCTCCGCGCTGGCCCGCGACACCCGCCGGCTGCGTCTCGGCACCAGCGTGCTCTGCCACTCCTACCGCTCGCCCGCGGTGCTGGCCAAGATGGCGGCCACCCTCGACGTCATCAGCGAGGGGCGCCTCGACCTGGGGCTGGGGGCGGGGTGGTTCGAGCAGGAGTACCGCGCCTACGGCATCCCGTTCCCGCGCATCGGCGAGCGCATCGATCAGCTCGCGGAGGGCGTCGAGATCATCCGGCGCATGTGGACCGAGGCGGAGCCGCGCTTCGCGGGCCGTCACTACGCGATCGACGGCGCGGCGTGCGATCCGCCGCCCGTGCAGCGGCCGCACCCGCCGATCTGGATCGGCGGCGAGGGCGACCGCCTGCACCGCCTGGCCGCGCGCGCCGCCGACGGCGTCAACGTGCGCTGGTGGGGACCCGAGCGCATCGCGGCGCGCGCGCCCTACCTGGACGCGGCGTGCCGGGAGGCCGGCCGCGATCCCGCCGCGCTCGCCCGCTCGGTCACCGCGCTGCTCATCGCCGACGGCGATGCGGGGCGCGCCGCGGCGGTGCGCGAGCGCTTCGCGGGCATTCCGGCCGAAGGGCACATCGTGGGGTCCGCGGAGGCCTGCGCGGCGCGCATCCGCGCCTACGTCGCGGCGGGAGTGCGGCACTTCCTGTTCACGATCCCGGACGTGGCCTCGGGCCCCGGGCTGGAGGAGGCAGGCCACTGGGTATTGCCGGCGGTCCGGGAGATCGCGGCGGCCTGAGCCCGCGGAAAGGACGACGCCATGGACGCGGAGGAGCGCCGACGGTATCTCGAGCCGACCCGG
>DATFYA010000035.1 GCA_035315345.1 Candidatus Methylomirabilota bacterium | reverse complement strand
CGCCCGTTGGGCCCGCTCAGGCTCCGGTGGTGGTTGATGCCGTCGGCGGTGACCAGCTTGCGCTGCTTGGCCACGATGTAGGCCGAGACCGGGTTGTGGATCCAGCCCGCCTTGCCCTCCTGGATCGATTGGTTGTTGCTGGCGTCCGACCAGGACAGGACCTCGGGCTCCATGCAGTCCTTGAACATCTTCTTGTACCACTCGATGGCCTGGACGGTGCCGGGCGAGTTGATCTTCACCGTCTTGCCGTCCTTGTCGACCTCCATGCCGCCGAACGACCACAGGACCGGGCCCGCCGTCGAGATCGAGTCGTAGTTCTGGCTAATGGGGATGCCCACCGGGTTCCCCATCTTCTTGAGCTCGCGGCCGACCGTGTAGAGGTCCTCCCAGGTGTCCGGCACCTTGAGCGACGCCTTCTTGAAGAGGTCCTCACGGTAGGCGGCCACGAACATCCCATGGTACTGCGGCACCGCACGCCACACGCCGTTGACGTGCGCGCCCTCGTACGCGGAGGTGATCGCCTTGCCGTACTGCTTCTCGAGCCCGGTCACCACGTCCGAGACGTCCACGAGCTGCGGCTCGTAGAGCCACGGGAAGTGCATGCGCATCTCCACCATGTCGTGCCCGGCCTGGGTCTGGACCTCGGAGGCGTACTTCGCCTGCTGCGGCCCCATGTGGGAGATGTGGTCGATCTTCAGCTTGACGCCGGTGTCCTTGGTGAAACGCTGGCCGATCTCGGCGAGCTTCTTGTCCGAGGCGGGCGCGAAGTTGTTCCAGCAGAGATACGAGATCTCACGCTGCTGGCCGCGGGCCGGCGGCACACGGGCGGCGAGGATGCCGGCGAGGCCAGCTCCGGTAGTCGTCAGAAACTGACGGCGACTGACAGGTCCCATGAAGTCCTCCTCACGAGGGAACGGGTCGGGACAGTGGATCGAGAGAAGTGTCTGCGGACTCTATTCCGAGGGCCGGCCGGTGTCAAGCCGCAGAGGCTCCGGCTGCGCCCGGCCCGCCGTGTCGGGTCATCCCGCGTACAGCCGGAGAACCCCGTAGGCCAGGGTCCCGAGCAGCAGCGCGCCGCAGACGAGGGTCAGTACCACCTGGGCCGACCGGCTCACGGGCGAGGCACTCCCTCGGGAACCGCCCCGGGCGCCCCGGCCACCGCCGGCCGCAGCCACTGGAGCAGCAGCCCCACCGCCAGCACCACGAGGCCGACCGCGTCGGTCAGCGCCCCGGGATCGATCAGCATGAAGGCCGCGACCACGAACAGGCCGCGCTCGAGCCAGGTGGCCCGGCGCAGCAGCTGGCCCTCGAGGCCGGCGGCCAGGGCCACCACCCCGATGATGCCGGTGACCACCACCCGGCTGATCTCGCTCCAGGCTCCGTCGAACAGCAGGGCCGGCGAGTAGACGAAGAAGTAGGGCACGATGAAACCGGCGGCGGCGAACTTCATGGCCTGCAGCCCCGCGCCCCACAGCCCCGCCCCGCCGATCGAGGCCGCCGCGTACACCGCCAGCGCCACCGGGGGCGTCACCGCAGACAGGCACGAGAAGTAGAAGGCGAACATGTGGGCCGCCATGGGGGTGACCCCGAGCTTGATGATGGCGGGGATCAGCAGGGCGGCCTGCATGATGTAGGCGGGCGTGGTGGGCATGCCCATGCCGAGCACGATGCCGGCCAGCATGGTCACCATCAGGGCCACCAGCAGGTGGCCCGCGGCCACGTCGAGCAGGAAGCTGGTGAAGCGCAGGGCGAGGCCGGTCTGCAGCACGATGCCGATGACGATGCCGGCCGACGCGCAGGCCATCGCCACCGGCACGGTATGCACGGCCCCCTCTCGGAGCGCCTCCACGCACGCACGTGGGGCGAGACGCGTCTCACGGCGCAGCCAGGAGAGCGGGATCACCAGCGCGGACACCACGATGGCCGCGTAGGTCGGGGTGAAGCCCTGGAGGAGCAGGGCCAGCAGGAAGATCACCGGCAGGAAGAGATGCCCCTGCCGCCAGATGATCTGTCCCAGCACCGGCAGCTCGGCCTTGGGGATGCCGGACAGCCCCATGCGAACCGCGTTGAGGTGGATGGCCGCGAACAGGGCCCCGTAGTAGAAGAGGGCGGGAATGGCCGCCGCGATCATCACCTTGGTGTAGGAGACTCCCAGGAACTCGGCCATCACGAAGGCGGCCGCGCCCATGATGGGCGGCATGATCTGGCCGCCGGTGGAGGCCACCGCCTCGATGGCCGCGGCCGCCTCCGGCTTGAAGCCGGTCTTCTTCATCATCGGGATGGTGAGCCAGCCGTCCACCATCACGTTCGCCACCGCCGAGCCGGAGATGGTGCCGAAGAGGCTCGAGGAGACCACCGAGACCTTGCCGGGACCACCCCGCGCCCCGCCGGCGATGGCGTTGGCGAAATTCATGAAGAACTGACCAGCGCCCGACTTCTCGAGGAAGGCGCCGAAGATGATGAACAGGATCACGTAGGTGCCGGCCACGCCCAGGGGAACACCGAAGATGCCCTCGGTGGTGTAGAAGGTCTGGTCGATGGTGATCTCGAGGGTCAGGCCCCGGTGGTAGAGCACCCCGGGAAGCCACGGACCGGCGAGCCCGTAGGCCAGGAAGCAGGCCGCCACGATCGGCAGCGAGGCCCCGATGGTCCGGCGGGTTGCCTCCAGCACCAGCAGGATCGCCAGCCCGCCGACGAGCTTGTCGGCCGGGAACAGGGGGTGCGCGGTCGGGAACCGGTTCACCACGTACTGGTAGTTGACGAAGAGGTATCCCACGCAGGCGAGCGACAGCGCGGCCAGGGCCAGGTCCGGCCAGGACACCCGGTCGAGGGCCCGGCCCTTCCGGACCGGGAAGAGGAGGAACGACAGGACCAGGCTGAAGGCCAGCGTGATGTAGAGCAGGGCCTGCTGGTCCGGCGCGTACCAGGTGAGGCGAGCGTAGACGTGGTAGACGGACATGGCCACCGCCACCACGCCCAGGAGCAGGCCGGGATAGCCGCCGAGTCGGCGCACGACGACCGACCGCTACTTCAGGACCCCGGCTTCCTTGTAGTATCGCGCCGCGCCCGGATGGAACGGCATCCCGTAGTCGCGCCCCATGTCGGCGGGGGTGATGCCCTGCATGGCCTTGGTGACGTGTACGAAGTCGCCCCGCCCCTCCACGATGGCCTTGGTGATCTTGTACACCACGTCGGCCGGCGCCTTGGCGGAGGCGATCAGGATGGTGGGCGACTGGAAGGTGGGCACGTCGACCTCGATGCCCTGGTCGCCGTAGGTGCCGGCCTTGATCACGTGCCGCACGAACCCGGGGTTGAGCTCCTTCAGCTTGGCGAACTCGGCGTCCGTCACCGGGATCATGCGCAGCTTCATGGTGGAGCCCAGGTCAAGGATGAACGAGGCCGGCACGGTGGTGAACCAGCCGGCTGCGAGCGCCTGGCGGTTCTTCACCGCCTCCGCGTTCGAGGCCACCGGCCCGTAGCTCTTGGGACCCAGCTCGTCCAGCTTCATGCCGTTGACCCGCAGGAGGTTCTCCCATCCGTCGGCCAGGCTGGTGTTCCCCCGCGACGGCAGCGACACCGCCTTGCCCTTGAGATCCTTGAGCGACTGGATATCGCTGTTGGCGGGCACCACCAGCTGCCACACGTTGGGGTAGTAGCTGGCCACGTACATCGGACGGTCGGTCTGCTTGCCGGCCCACTGGCCCTTGCCGTTACGGGCGTCGTAGAGCACGTTGGTCATCGACCAGCCGAGGTCGGCCTTGTCGTTGCGAATCTTCTCCATGTTCACCAGCGCCGCCCCCGGCTCCACCTGCAGCTCCAGCTCCGGGTAGCGCTTCTTGACGATCTCCGCGGTCGCCCCAGCCAGCGGGATCCAGGATCCGCCGGTCGGTCCGGAGGAGAACACCAGGTTGACCTTCTGCTGGGCGGCAGCCGGCATCGGCACCGCGAGCGCCAGTGCCGCGAGCAAGGACGTGATCCGAGCCAGGATGCTCATGCGAGGGAACCCTCCTTGGTGGGATTGAACGGGATCCGGGGTGACCAGGGTCACCGAGGGAACAGGGGCACGATGCGCCCGGCCGGGTCGAAAGCGAGGGGCCGGCCCTCGCCGATCACGGTCAGGTCGGGACGCTTGGCGATCTCCGGCAGCAGCGCCTCCGAGCATTCGATCTCGCCGAGGACGAGGGTGCTGCGGATGCGAATCACCCGCGCGCGCTCGGGCGGGGTGAGGCCGATGCAGTTGAGCGCGTTCTCCACCGCCTCGCGGTCGCTCTCGAACACGAGCGGCAGCTTGGCCCCGTTGGGGGCGCAGGCGGTGAGGGTGTTGATGGCCGTCGGCTTCCAGTCGATCTTCTCGGCGAGCCGGCGGGTCGTGAAGTCCGCGTTGCCGATCCCGGTGGCGTTGCCGCCGCTGTCCTCGGTGAGGTCCAGCGCGACGATCCACAGGATCTTCGGGTCGGCCGGGAACGGCTCGTGGGGGTTCGAGGGCCGGCCGATGACGTTGGTGTCCATGCCGGAACCCGAGATGTTCTTGCCGATCTCCTCCACCACCAGGACGTCCAGGGGCGAGAACGGTAGCCGGGCCATCCAGGCCCGCGCGTCCTTCAGCAGGCGGCGCTCGCCCGCCTCCAGCTCGGCCGGGCTGAAGGCCTCGACGCACGCGGTCTCGTCGTACCCGTTCTCCACGATGCCCAGGCCGAAGCCGATGCGCGCCTTGGCGAGCATCTCGCGCCCGACCGCGGTGATCACCGTCTCGTAGCCGTGGTTGACGTTGGCCCGGTGATACTGGGTCGCCCCCTGGTACTTGCCGAGGCCGATCGTCATCATCTTGAAGAGCCCGGACTCGATCGAGCCCTTGAAGTCGGTGTGAGGCTTGATCCGGTTGACCAGCCCGATCCAGTCGGCCTCGGAAGCGGTGCGGTCGAGCCACACCGGCAGGCCGAGGGCTTCGCCGACCTGGACGACATCCATGGAGGCCCGGATCTCGCAGCCGATGGTCGCCTCGGTGATGCCGTAGTGGGCCAGGACCGATCGCTGGCCCTCGGCGGTGGCCCCGCCGTGGCTCCCCATGGCCGGGAACACGAACGGGCGCGCGCCCTGGGCCTTCAGCCAGTCGACAGTCGCCCGGACGATGACCGCGATGTTGGCGATCCCGCGGCTGCCCGCGCCGACCGCCACGGTGTCGCCGCGCTCGACGGGCAGATGCGCGGCTGCGAGGGTCCTGGCGACCCCTCCCGGGATGTCCTCGAGACGGGTGCGCTGGAAGGTCTGGCGCACGCGGTACATCGTCGGGAGGGTGACGGGTCCCAGCGGCGGCATGGCTGATCATAGAGAGCCCGGCCGGGACCTGTCAATGTCCTTGACTTTCCAGACTTCCCCCCTTACAACTGGGGGCCAATCGATGGCCGACCCCTGGCCGATGCGCCTCAAATTCCTCTCGGTTCACGTCGCATTCGTGAGTCTGCTCCTGCTGCAGAGCGGGTGCACGACCCTTTCGGATTTCTTTCGGCAGCGACCGCAGGCGCTGCCGCCGGCGCAGGAGCTGTACGCGGAGGGCGAGAGCCAGCTGAGCAAGAGCCGCTACGAGGAGGCGCGCGTGATGTTTCGCAAGGTGGCGGAGCGGCATCCGCAGTCCACCTACGCGCCCCGGGCCCGCTTCCTGGTCGGCGAGGCGTACTACCGCGAGGGCCAGTTCGAGAAGGCCATCAAGGAGTTCGAGGCCTTCATGGCCTTCTACCCGCGACACGAGATCGCCGACCTGGTGCAGTTCCGGCTGTCGATGAGCTACTACGACCAGATGAAGCCGGTCGAGCAGGACCAGGAGATCACCCGCAAGGCCATGGAGTCGTTCAAGGTGCTGGTCCGCGAGTATCCGGAGAGCCGCTACGCCGCCGACGCGCTGGCCAAGGTCGACATCTGCCGCGGGCGCCTGGCCCAGAAGGAGCTGTGGGTCGCCGCGTACTACATCAACCAGGGCAATCCGGCCGCGGCCCGGCAGCGGCTCGAGAAGGTGATCAATGAGTACCCGCGCACCCTCGTGATCCCGGAGGCGCTCTACCGGCTCGGCGAGGTCTACTCGGGAGACGGCCGTCCCGAGGATTCGCAGAGGATGTTCCGGCAGGTGGCCGACGAATACCCTTACACCGAATGGGGCAGGCGCGCTGCTCAGCGCCTCCAGACCGCTACGAGGTAAGACCCATGCACGACGTCGTCGATCTCCGCTCCGATACGCTCACCGTCCCCACCCAGGCCATGCGCGAGGCGATGGCCCGCGCCGAAGTCGGCGACGACGTCTGGGAGGAGGATCCGACCGTCCGCCGCCTGGAAGAGATGGCCGCGCGCCGCACCGGCAAGGAGACCGCGCTGTTCGTCTCCTCGGGCACCCAGGGCAATCTGGTCTCGGTGCTGGCCCAGACGCGCCCCGGCCAGGAGGCGGTGCTGGACGCCGATTCGCACATCTTCAACTACGAGGGCGCGGGCGCGGCGGTCTTCGGCGGCGTGCAGACGCTGCCCGTGAAGACGCAGCGCGGCTTCCTCACCCCCGAGCAGGTGCGCGAGCACATCCGGCCGAACAACATCCACATCCCGATGACCGGCCTCGTGTGCCTGGAGAACACCCACAACCGCCACGGCGGCACGTGCTGCACGCCCGAGCAGATCGAGGCGGTGGCCGCGGCGGCGCACGCCGCCGGCGTTCCCGTGCACCTCGACGGCGCGCGCATCTTCAACGCCGCGGTGGCCCTCGAGCGGCCGGTCGCCGACTTCGCGCGCCCGGTCGACTCCCTGACCTTCTGCCTGTCCAAGGGCCTCGGGGCGCCGGTGGGCTCGCTGGTGTGCGGCTCGCGCGAGCTGATCACGCGCGCGCGGCGGGTGCGGAAGATGCTGGGCGGCGGTATGCGGCAGGTCGGCGTGCTGGCCGCGGCGGGCATCGTGGCGCTGGAGTCCATGGTGGATCGGCTCGCCGAGGACCACGTCAACTGCCGGCGGCTCGCCGAAGGCGTGAGTCGGCTGCCGCACGTCCGGCTCGACCTGGCCACCGTGCAGACCAACATCGCCATCTTCCGGATCGAGAAGGACGGGGGCGCCGCCGAGCTGGTCACGGGCTGCCTGGCCCGCAAGGTGAAGATCCACCAGACCGGGCCCGCCACCATCCGGTGCGTGACCCACAAGGACGTCGACGGCAACGACATCGAGCGGGCCCTCGAGGCCTTCCGAGAGATCACGGCGGCCTGGTAGCCGCCCGCACCCCAGAGGAGGCCGCACCATATGGCCGAGCGCCTGCTGGATGTCAAGAATCTCAAGACCTACTTCTTCACCGACGAGGGCGTGGTCCGGGCCGTCGACGGCGTGGACCTCTACATCGAGAAGGGCGAGACCCTCGGGGTCGTCGGAGAGTCCGGCTGCGGCAAGTCGGTCACCGCGCTCAGCATCATGAAGCTCATCCCGCAGCCGCCCGGCCGCATCGTCGAGGGCGAGATCATCTACGACGGGACCAACCTCGTCACCCTGGCCGCCAACCGGATGCGCAAGATCCGCGGCAAAGAGATCTCGATGATCTTCCAGGAGCCCATGACCTCGCTCAATCCCGTGTTCACCTGCGGGGAACAGATCGCGGAGGCCATTCGCCTCCACGAGGGGCTCGGCCGGCGCGACGCGATGGCCAAGACGGTGGACATGCTCAAGCTGGTGCACATCCCGAACGCGGAGCGCCGCGTGAAGGAGTACCCGCACCAGCTGTCGGGCGGCATGCGGCAGCGCATCATGATCGCGATGGCTCTCTCCTGCAACCCGAAGCTGCTCATCGCCGACGAGCCCACCACCGCGCTCGACGTGACCATCCAGGCCCAGATCCTCGACCTCCTCAACGAGCTGAAGTCGAAGCTGCGCATGGCGGTCATGCTGATCACCCACGACATGGGCGTCATCGCGGAGACCGCCCAGCGGGTCGTGGTCATGTACGCGGCCAAGGTCGCGGAGGAGGCGCCGGTCGCCGATCTGTTCAAGGAGCCGCTGCACCCCTACACCCAGGGCCTGCTGCGCTCGATTCCGCGCATCGACCTGGCCGCGACCTCCCACCGACGCCTCGAGACGATCCCGGGCACGGTGCCGACGCTGCGGGGTGACATCGCGCCGGGCTGCCGGTTCGCCCCGCGCTGTCCGTTCGTCAAATCGGTGTGCACCGAGAAGGATCCGGTGCTCAAGGAAGTCAAGCCGGGACACAAGGTGTCCTGCTGGCTCTACTAGAGGCCACCCATGGCTGAGACGCCTCTCCTCCGGATCAGCAACCTCAAGAAGTACTTCCCGATCCGCGGCGGCCTCTTCTCCCGTGAAGTCGCGCGGGTGCACGCGGTCGACGACGTGAGCTTCTCGCTCCTGAAGGGCGAGACGCTCGGGCTCGTGGGCGAGTCGGGGTGCGGCAAGTCCACCACCGGCCGCTGCATCCTGCGCCTGATCGAGCCCACCGCGGGCGAGGTGTGGTTCGAGGACAAGAACGTCACCACCCTGGACAAGCGCTCGCTGCGTCACCTGCGACGCGACATGCAGATCATCTTCCAGGACCCCTACGCGTCGTTGAACCCGCGGATGACGGTGGGCTCGATCATCGGCGAGGCGCTGGTCATCCACAAGCTGGCCAAGAGCAAGCGCGAGCGCGACGAGCGGGTGGTGCACCTGCTCGAGACGGTCGGTCTGAGCGCCGACCACCTGCGCCGCTACCCGCACGAGTTCTCGGGCGGCCAGCGCCAGCGCATCGGCATCGCGCGCGCCCTCGCGGTGAGCCCGAAGCTCATCGTGGCCGACGAGCCGGTCTCCGCGCTGGACGTCTCCATCCAGGCCCAGGTGATCAACCTGCTGGAAGACCTCCAGAAGCAGTTCAACCTGACCTATCTCTTCATCGCCCACGACCTCTCGGTGGTCGAGCACATCTCGACGCGCGTCGCGGTGATGTACCTCGGCAAGATCGTCGAGATCGCGCCCGCCAAGGAGCTCTACACCAACCCGAAGCACCCCTATACCGAGGCGCTGCTCTCCGCGGTGCCGATCCCCGATCCCGCAATCAAGCGCAAGCGCATCCTGCTGGAGGGCGACGTGCCGAGCCCGATCAAGCCGCCCTCGGGATGCCGCTTCCACACCCGCTGCCCGATCCGGGTTCCGTCCTGCTCCGAGAACGAGCAGGTGCTCAAGGAGATCACGCCCGGCCACTGGGTCGCCTGCCAGGTGAGGGCCTGACGCCTCCCTCTCCCCATAGGGGAGAGGGCAGGGTGAGGGGTGCTCTCGATCCCATGATTGGCTGGTCCGGCATCTTCCACATCCTCGCGACTCCGTTCCGCGAGGACGGCGCCCTCGACGTCGAAGGCCTCCCCCGGCTGGTCGAGTCCGCCCTGGCCACCGGCGTGACCGGCCTCACCATCCTCGGCATCGCGGGCGAGGCGCATCGGCTCACCGACGAGGAGCGCCGCCGCGTGATCGAGATCGTGGCGAAGGAGACGCGGGGTCGGACGCCGGTGGCGGTCGGCGTCTCCGCCTCCGGCACGCACCTGGCCACCGCCTTCGCGCGCATGGCCCGCGAGCACGGCGCCGACGCGCTGATGGTGGCGCCGCCCGCCGGGCTGAAGAATCTCGATGCGGTCGCCGAGTACTACCGTACCGTCGCGGCGGCCACCGCGCTGCCGCTGGTGTTGCAGGACGAGCCGGTGACCACGCAGGTGACGATGCCCGCGCCGTTCATCGCGCAGCTCTGCGCGGACATCGCGCAGATCGAGGCGGTCAAGCTCGAGGAGCCGCCCACCCTGCCCAAGATCACGCGCCTGCGCGCGCTCTTCGGCGACCGGGTGGCCATCTTCGGGGGCCTCGGCGGGGTGTACTTCTTCGAGGAGCTGTCGCGCGGGGCCGACGGCGCGATGACCGGCTTCCCGTTCCCCGAGGCTCTCCGCGCCATCCGCGAGCACTTCGTCGCGGGCCGTCGGGACGACGCGCGCGCCCTCTTCTACCGCTGGCTGCCGATGATCCGCTACGAGAGTCAGCCCGGCGCCACGCCCGGCACCGCGGTCGGCATCCGCAAGGAGATCCTGCGCCGCCGCGGCTGGATCGCGTGCGCCGTGGTCCGGCCGCCGGCGCCCGCGCTCGACGCGGCCACGCACGCCGAGATCGCCGAGCTCCTCGCCGCCGTCGCCTCCTGATCGCCGTGCCGACCGTCAACGCCACCGGCGTGCGGCTCTTCTACCAGGAGACCGGCGCGCCCGACGCCCCGCCGCTGGTGCTGATCATGGGCTGGGGCGGCGACCACACCGCGTGGGCCCTGCAGGCGCCCGCCTTCGCCGCCGCGCATCGCGTGATCGCGCTCGACAACCGCGGCGCCGGCCAGAGCGAGGTGCCCGACGGTCCCTACACCATCGCGGGCATGGCCGAGGACGTGGTGGGACTGATGGACGCCCTCGGCATCCGGGGCGCCCACATCTGCGGCGCGTCGATGGGCGGCATGATCGCCCAGGAGCTGGCCCTGCGGCACCCCGATCGCGTGCGCACCCTGCAGCTGCATTGCACGACGCCGGGGACCGACGCGTACGGCCGCTTCCTGATCGACACGCTGATCGCGATCAAGGCGCGCGGCGACCGCGAGCTGTACACCCGCGCGGTCATGCCCTGGATCCTGTGCCGCAAGACCATGGTCGAGCGCCCGGAGTTCATCCGCTTCTGGATCGAGCGCGCCCTGACCTACCCCTACCCGATCAGCCTGGAAGGGCTCTCCCGCCAGGCGCAGGCCATCGGCGGGCACGACACGATGTCGCGTCTCGGGGAGATCCGCGTCCCGACGCTGATCACCACCGGGATCGAGGACATCCTGGTTCCGCCCTCGTCGTCGCGCGACCTGCACGCCGGCATCCCGGGCTCCTCACTGCACGCGATCGAGGATGCCGGGCACCTGCACTTCATCGAGCAGGCGGAGAGGTTCAACGCGATCTGCCTGGAGTTCCTGGCGAAGCACCGCGGCCGCTGAGGGCCCGCGCCGAATTCCGGAGCTAGCGCGCCCGCGCCTTCGCGACGAGCGGGGTCTCCTCCCAGATG
>DATFYA010000034.1 GCA_035315345.1 Candidatus Methylomirabilota bacterium | reverse complement strand
GCCCGCGGGGGCGGCTCCGATCTCGCATTCAGGTGCTCGTGCGTGCGCTGGTCGGCGGGACCACCCCTCAGGGGAGGGGCCACCACCACATCCAGGTCGCAGCCGAGCGCGTGCGGCTCACGGCCGAGAGCCTCGCAGGTGGGCGGCCGACTGTCAAGGGCCTGGGGAATGGCTTGACTCGCCGCGCCGCCTTGTGTTACTCCACTGTCCGGGCCGCTCTCGCTCCTCCCACTCTGGTCCCCGCGAGGCTACCATGGCGCAAGTCATCGGATTCATTGGGCTCGGAATCATGGGCCGTCCCATGGCCAAGAATTTGCTCAAGGCCGGCTATCCACTAATTGTCCACAGTCGGAGCCAGGGGCCGGTCCAGGAGGTGGTCGGGGCCGGGGCCAAGCCGGCGACCTGGCCCCGGGATGTCGCGGCCCAGTGTGACGTCCTGATCACCATGCTGCCGAACTCGCCCGACGTGGAGCTGGTGGCCCTGGGTAAGGACGGCATCATCGAGGGCGCCAGGCGCGACCTGCTCTTCCTCGACATGTCGACCATCTCCCCGCTGGTGTCCCAGAAGGTGGGCAAGGCCCTGGCCGCGAAGGGTGTGCGCATGCTGGACGCGCCGGTCTCGGGTGGCGAGAAGGGCGCGATCGACGGCGCGCTGTCCATCATGGTGGGCGGCGAGAAGGCGGACTTCGACGCGGCGCTGCCGGTGTTCCAGGCGATGGGCAAGACCATCACCCATCTGGGCCCCCTCGGGGCGGGCGGCTTCACCAAGCTCGCGAATCAGATCATCGTGGCGGTCAACCTCACCGCGCTGGGGGAGGCGCTGACGCTGGCCCGCAAGGCCGGCCTCGATCGGGCGCTCACCCTCAAGGCGCTCGGCGGCGGGCTCGCCGGCTCGAAGTGCCTCGAGCAGAAGACGCCCAACTACACCGCGGGCACCTACAACCCCGGCTTCAAGATCGATCTGCACTTCAAGGACCTGGGGCTGATCATGGAGTCCTCGCGCGCCCTCGGGGTGCCCCTGCCGTGCACCGCGGTGGTGCAGGAGCTGTTCAACGCGATGCGGGTGAAGGGCAAGGGCGGCCTCGATCATTCCGGCGTCATCACGCTGCTCGAAGAGCTCGCGGGCGTGCCGGAGAAGGCATGAGGGCGACCGTCGACCGACCTGGTCTCGACTCGCAGGGCCGCTCCCCGCTGATCAAGATCCGCCGCGTTCGCAAGGGCGATCTCTCGAAGGTCCGCGACGTCATCGAGCAGGCCTTCGGCGATTTCTTCGAGCGCCAGGTCGGCACGCGGCCGCGCCAGGTGTTCGGCGGCGCCCAGTACGTGCACCACCGGTGGCTGATGGAGCCGTGGGGCTGCTTCGTGGCCGAGGAGGGCGACGGCAAGATCGTCGGCGCCGCGGTGGCGGTGATGTGGGGCACGATCGGCGTCATCGGCCCGGTGGCGGTCCTCACCAACTACCAGAACCAGGACATCGGCCAGCAGCTGCTCACCGCCTGCCAGGAGTTCTTCGACGAGAACAAGGCGACGCTGCAGGGGCTCGCCACGTATCCGTACAGCCCCAAGCATCTGATCCTCTACCAGAAGTTCGGCTACAAGCCGAAGGGGCTCGTGGTGGTCACGAGCAAGACGGTCGATCGGAACGACCTCGCCGCCGCGAAGACGGCGCCGCGCCCGGGGCTCGCGGTGCGCCGCTACTCGACGCTGGAGGAGGCGCGCAAGAAGCAGGTGATGCAGAAGATCCGGCGCATCACCAACGCGCTCTGGCGCGGCTTCGACCTGGCCAAGGAGATCGAGATCGTCGAGGGCCTCACCCTGGGCGACACCCTGTTGCTCGAGAAGGGGCGCGAGGTCATCGGCTTCGCGGTCTGCCATCTCCCGCCCAACAGCGAGGCGCCGCACGGCAGCGCCTACGTCAAGCTGCTCGCCATCGACAGTCGTCACCGCAAGCCCGAGCACCTGGACAGCCTGCTCGCCGGGGTGGAGGATCTCGCCGCGGCGGGACAGCTGCAGCGGGTGGTGGTGCCGGCCTACACGTACTACTGGACCGCCTACCAGACGCTGCTCCAGCGCGGCTACCACGTCGACTTCACGATGGTGCGCATGAAGCGGGGCAAGCAGGAGGACTACGAAGACGCCAGCGACCTGGTGCTGGACGACTGGCGCTGAGAGTCCGGTGATCCGTGCTCTGCGGCCGGTCCGGACGCCGGCCTGGCTTCTCGGGAGCGTCCTGGCCGGGCTGATCCCGGCGGCGGCGTACGCCCACGCGATCGTCCTGGAATCCTCCCCGCGGCCCGGCGCGGTGCTCGCCCGGCCGCCCGCGCAGATCACCCTCCGCTTCAACAGCAAGATCGAGAAGCGCTTCACGCGGCTGACTCTCGCCACCGGCAACCAGCCTCCCGCGCCGGTGACCGCCGCGCGCGACGAGCCGGCCGCTCCCGACCGCCTCGTGATCCCGATCCGCTCGCTCGCGCCCGGTGACTACACCCTGCGCTATCGGGTCCTCGCGGTCGACGGTCACATCACCGAGGGCGCGCTGCGCTTCACGGTCGAGCCGTAGGGCGGGAGCCGAGGGCCATCATGGGCGTGCGCGGATTCGCGACGGCCGAAGGGACCGCGGGCTACCGGAAGCGCCTCGGCGCGCGGGCGGGCAAGGGACACTTCCGGGCGTGGCGCGGGCTGAGCGTCTCCTCCCTGGGCATCGGCACTCACCTGGGCAACGACGACGAGGCCACCGATCACGCCTACGAGGACTCGGTGCGGCGCGCCCTCGAGCTGGGCTTCAACATGGTGGACACCGCGATCAACTACCGCCACCAGCGCAGCGAGCGCAGCATCGGCGCGGCGCTGCGCTCGCTCCTGAGCGACGGCACCATCGCGCGGGAGGAGGTGGTGCTGACCACCAAGGGCGGCGTCATCGCCTTCGACGGAAGCAAGCCCGCGAACCCGGTCGCCTATTTCACGGAGACCTACGTGCGGCCGGGCGTGCTGACCCTGTCCGACGTGGTGGCCGGCCAGCACTGCATGACGCCCCGCTATCTCGGCGATCAGCTCGACCGCAGCCGCGCGAACCTGGGCGTGGACACCATCGACGTGTACTACCTGCACAATCCGGAGACGCAGCTGCAGGTGGTGGAGCGGTCGGTGTTCGCGGCGCGCATGCGCGCCGCCTTCGAGTTCCTGGAGAGCGCGGTCGGCGACGGCCGCATCCGCTGCTACGGCACCGCCACCTGGAACGGCTACCGCGAGGCGTCCACCGCGCGCGACTACCTCTCGCTGCCCGAGCTGGTGGGCCTGGCCCGCGACGTCGCGGGCGACCGGCATCATTTCGCGATGATCCAGCTCCCGTACAACCTCCGCATGACCGAGGCCCTCACCCTGCCCAACCAGACGGTGGACACGGCGCCGCTGTCCGTCGTGCAGGCGGCCGCGCACCTCGGCGTCTACGTCACCGCGTCGGCCTCCATGCTGCGGGGGCAGCTCGCCAAGAACCTGCCCGCCGAGCTCGGCCAGGTGCTGGGCGACCTCAGCACCGACGCGCAGCGCGCGCTCCAGTTCGTGCGCTCGACCCCCGGCGTCGGCACCGCGCTCTGCGGGATGCAGAGCGTGGCCCACGTCGAGGAGAACGCGGTCCTGGTGAAGGTGCCGCCCGCCGGCTCCCTCTTCACGCGCGGCTGAGCGTTCGCGCGTGGCCGACGAGCGGCGAAAGAAGTTGAAAATCCGGGCCTCGTCGGCTAGCGTGATCGTCGGGTCGATCGAGCGATGGTGACCAACGTCCATCACGTCGGAATCGCGGTGAAGAGCCTGTCGCAGGCCTATCGATTCTGGCGGGACACGCTGGGGCTACCGCTGTCGCGCGAGGCGGTGGTGGCCGAGCAGGGCGTGCGGGCCGCGCTCCTCGCGGCGGGCGAGAGCGAGATCGAGCTGCTGGAGCCGCTGTCGGCGGAGAGCGCGGTGGGGCGCTTCCTGGCCAAGCGCGGGGAAGGGCTCCACCACATCTGCTTCAAGACCGCCGACGTGGCCTCCGATCTCACCGCGCTGCGGGCGCGGGGCGTGCCGCTGATCGACAGCGAGCCCCGTCAAGGGCTCGCCGGCCGGATCGGATTCCTCCATCCCAAGGCCTGCCACGGGGTCCTGGTCGAGCTGGCCACCCCGTCGAACGGCGAGACCCACGCCGAGTCGCCGGTGCGCTTCAAGCGGCTCGTGATCGGCTCGCCGGCTCCGGACGACGCGGCCAAGACGTACCAGGACCTGTTCGGCCTGCCCGAGGTCGAGGTCAACGGCGGTCCGCGAACCATGCTCGGCTGGGCCGGCGGGGCCACGCTCCTCATGGTCCCGGCCGGGGAGGCGCGCGGGTTGGAAGGCCTGGTCGCGCTGTCGATGGTGGCTCCGGAGCTGCCGCCGCTGGTGGCGCGCCTCGAGAAGGCGAAGGCGTCGGTCCTGCTGGGAGCCGCCGAGCTGACGGTCGAGCCCGCTTCCTCTCACGGAGTCCACCTCCACATCTCGCGGTATCACTTCCCCTGATCCCGGCCGGCGGAAGCGTCGGGAGCCGATGACGCTCGAGGGCAAGGTCGTGCTGGTCACGGGAGGCGCCACCGGCATCGGTCGCGCCACCGTGATCGCCCTGGCCCGCGCGGGCGCCCACGTCGCGATCAACTACTCGAAGTCGGCCGCGGAGGCCGAGGAGTCGGCGCGGCTCGCCGCGCAGGCGGGCGGCCGCGCCCTGACCGTGCAGGCCGACGTCACGCTGGACGCGCAGGTGCGCGCGATGATGAGCCGCGTCGCGCGCGAGATGGGCGGGCTCGACGGGCTCGTGAACAACGCGGGCTGGACCGCGCGGGTGCCCCACCGCCAGCTGGACGACCTCACCGACGAGATCTGGGACCGCGTGTTCGCCACCAACCTGCGCGCGCCGTTCTACTGCGTGCGCGCCGCGGTGCCGCATCTCGAGAAACGCGGCGGCGGGGCCGTCGTCAACATCACCTCGGTGGCGGGCTTCACCGGGACCGGCTCCTCGATGGCCTACGCGGCCTCCAAGGCGGGGCTCACCGTCCTGACCAAGTCGCTGGCCCGCGTGCTCGCTCCGTCGAAGATCCGGGTCAACGCGGTGGCGCCGGGGCTGCTGCGCACCGGCTTCGGCGATGGCTTCATCACCGACGAGCTCCTGGACCAGGCGGCGCAGGTGACGCCGATCGGGCGCACTCCCACCGCGGAGGAGGTGGCGGACGCGGTGGTGTTCCTGCTGGCCCACCCCGCGATGACCGGCTACACCTCGGTCGTGGACGGCGGGCTCTGCGCGCTGGGCCCGACGGACCCGCGGCGCTAGACGGCGGTGAGCCCTCGCCGGCCGTTTCGCGGCATCGGCTCGGCGCGCAAGACCCGGCGCACCCTCGAGCGCGGGGGCGTCGGCCCGGCCGCCGAGCTCAATCAGACGCTCGGCAACTGGCCCCGCGTGAAGATCACGCCGATGTTCGGGCGCTGGGGGTACTTCGTGGGGCCGCGCCTCTTCGCGTGCTTTCCCCTGCGTCCCAAGGACGCCGATCTCTGGATCCGCCTTGGCCCCGAGGATCAGCGCCGGGCGCTCGCCGCGGGCTGCTCGCCGCACCGGCGGCTGAGCGCGAGCGGATGGGTGGAATGTCGGGTGGAGGCGCCGCGCGACGTGGGCCGCGCGCTCCGCTGGCTGCGCCGCGCCTACGAGGGCGCGAAGCAGATCGTCGAGCGCGAGGAGCGCGCGGAGCCCTGACGCGCGGCCGGCGGCGGCGCCGGTCCGGTTTCTAGTCGCCCGGCTCTCGGGCGGCCGCCTCGATATCGTCGATCGGCACGAGCGGTACCAGGATCCAGGCCGCCGCGGTGAAGACGGTGGAGATCAGCACCAGCGGCGTGTAGCCCACCCGGTCGTACAGATTGGCTCCGGCCCACTCCGCGCTCCGCGTGCCGAAGTTGTAGATCGACATCAGCAGCGCGAAGAAGGTGGCCTCCGCGTGGCGCGGGCACGCCTTGGCGGCCAGATCCAGGAACGCGAGCTGGGTGGTCATGGCGACCGCGCCGAAGACGAGCGTGATGATCACCGCGGACACGCGGCCGCGGTAGAGGAGATAGGCGAGCGTGCTCACCGCGCCGACGCCGATCGACCACACGATCAGTCGCTTCAGCGAGAACGCGCGGCCGAGGCGGGCGTAGACCCACGCGCCCACGATGCTGGCGGCGGCGCCCAGCGAGGAGAGCACGCCGATGAAGGTCTGCGAGAAGCCGAGGGTGTCGGTCTCGTAATAGAAGAACGCGGGGCCGAACGAGGGGCTGAAGGCCCAGAAGAAGATGAAGGCGGCCACCGCCCACAGTTCTCGGTGACCGAGCGCGCGGCGGATCGACGCCCAGGTCTCGCCGAATCCCTCGAGATTCGGCCGGGCGGGCGGCTCGCGCACCACGAGGGCGGCCATGAGGAACGACACCACCGGAAAGCACGCGACCAGCGCGAAGGCGGCCGCGAACGCGCGGCGCTCGGCCAGGTAGCCGCCGACCAGCCCGGAGAGGATCGAGGCGGCCCCGAGGGCGCCCCACTGCACGGACTGGAAGACGCCGGTCAGGCCGAGCGGCTTGCCGTGCTCCACCATCAAGGCGTCGGTGAGGACGTCGGTGAAGCCGACGCCGAGCCAGAGCAGCGTGATCACGAGCGCGAGCGCCGCGTAGGGCGCTTCGGCCATCAGGCTCACCGCCACCGCGCTGAGCGCCGCCATCGACGACATGATCAGGAAGTAGCTGCGCCGCCGCGTGCCGAAGAGCGGCACGAAGTCCGAGAGCAGGCCGTAGAGCGGCTTGATGAACCAGGGAATCGTGATGATCCACGCGAAGGCGGCGAGCTGCCCCGCGGTGAGGCCACGCTCCTTGAACACGATGGCGACGACCTGATCCGGCAGGTAGATCATGCCCTGCGAGAAGTAGACGATCGCGAACAGGCCCGCGAGGCGGCGGGCCTCGGGACGGCGGAGCGGAGACCAGCGCGCGACGCCGCGGCGCTCGGTCCCCTGCGGCGCGGCCCCCTCGAGCATGGCCAATAGTAGCGCGCCTCCACGCGCGGCGCGGCATGCTACTCTAGCGACTCATGCGAGCGACCCGTTCGTCGGTCTGTCCACACGACTGTCCGTCGCAGTGCGCGCTGGAGGTCACGGTGGAAGCCGGGCGCATCACCGACGTGACCGGCGACCCGCGCCATCCGTTCACCCGCGGGGTCATCTGCGGCAAGGTGCACGACTACGCCGACCGCGTCTACGGCCCCACGCGGGTCCTGACCCCGCTGCGCCGGGTGGGGGCCAAGGGCGAGGGCCGCTTCGCGCCCATCGGCTGGGACGACGCGGTCGACCTGATCGCCCACCACTGGCAGCGGATCATCGCGCAGTGGGGCGCCCCGGCGATCCTGCCCTTCTCGTACGGAGGCACGCTGGGGCTCCTGCAGTACTCGGCGGGGCACCCGCTGTTCCACGCGCTCGGCGCCTCGCGCCTCGAGCGCACCATCTGCGTGAGCACCGCCTACGCGGGCTGGATGGCCACCCTCGGCACCGTGACCGGCAGCGACTCCGAGCAGATGGTGGACGCCGACCTGGTGGTGCTGTGGGGGATCAACGCCTCGCACACGCACATCAACGCGATGAGCCTGGTCAAGGAGGCGCGCCGGCGCGGCGCGCGCATCGTCTGCATCGATCCGTACCGCACCCGCACCGCCCGTCAGGCCGACTGGCACCTGATGCCGCGGCCGGGCACCGACGGCGCCCTCGCCCTGGGCGTGATGCACGTGCTCATCGGCGAGGACCTGGTCGACCACGACTACCTCCAGCGCGCGACGCTCGGGTTCACCGCGCTCGCCCACCACGTGAAGGCGTACGATCCCGATCGCGTGGCCGCCCTCACCGGCCTCGCCGCCCCCGACATCGTCGCGTTCGCGCGCCGCTACGGCTCGACCGCGGCCGCCTTCATCCGGGTCGGCATCGGACTCTCCCGCCACGACAACGGGGGCATGACCTGCCGGACCATCGCGTGCCTGCCCGCGCTCACCGGGGCCTACGCCCATCCGGCGGGCGGCGCCCTCCTCTCATCCACCAGCGCGTTCGGCTTCCGGCACTCGGTCCTCGAGCGGCCGGACCTGATGCCGCGCCCCGCTCCGCGCGCGATCAACATGATCCAGCTCGGACGCGCCTTGACCGATCCCGACCTGGCTCCGCCGGTGAAGGCGCTCTACGTCTACAACGCCAACCCGGCCACGGTGGTGCCGAATCAGGAGCTGGTGCTGCAGGGACTGCGGCGCGAGGACCTGTTCACGGTGGTGCACGAGCAACATCTGACCGACACCACCGACTACGCCGACCTCGTGCTGCCCGCGACCACCTCGATGGAGCACACCGATCTCTACAAGTCGTACGGGCACTTCTACCTGCAGCTGGCCCGTCCGGTGATCGCCCCCCGGGGCGAGTCGCGCTCGAACTGGACGGTGACGCGGCTGCTCGCGCGGGCCATGGGCCTGCGCGATGCGCATTTCGCGAAGGGCGAGGACGACCTCATCCGCGAGATGCTCGCCTCGGGCGACGCGTCGGTCGCCGGCATCACGCTGGAGCGGCTCGAGCGCGAGCATTCGGTGCGGCTCTCGGTGGGCCGGCCCTACCGGCCGTTCGCGGACGGGGCGCCGACTCCGTCGGGCCGGATCGAGTTCGTGTCGGAGACGCTGGCGCGACGCGGGCATCCCGCGCTGCCCACCTACGTGCCGCTGGTGGAGGGGCCCGAGCACGCGGAGCTGGTGCGGCGCTATCCGCTCCAGTGCATCGTGCCGCCCAACCGCTTCTTCCTGAACTCGTCGTTCAGCGAGTCGGAGCGCGCGCGGCGCCGCCAGCGCGGGCCCGCGGTGCTGCTGCATCCCGCCGACGCGGCCGCGCGCTCGATCGGCGAGGGCGACGCGGTGCTGGTGCGCAGCGCGCGCGGCCAGGCCAGGTTCGTCGCCGAGCTGACCGAGGACACCCGGCCGGGCGTCGCGGTGGTGGAGGGGATCTGGTGGAGCAAGCACCAGCCCGGCGGCCGCGGGGTGAACGCGCTCACCGACGACCGCACCGCCGACATGGGTGGCGGGCCCGCGCTGCATTCCAACCTGGTCCAGATCGAGCGCCTCGGCTCATGATCGCCTGAGGCCCCCCCACCCGAACAGAACGGAGCGATGCCGATGCCGGCGAACCCCGGAGCCTCCACCGCCCAGCGGATGCAGTTCGCGCCCGTGGAGGGCGCGGCCGCTCTCTTCACCCCCGAGTTCCAGGAGTACCTGCTGCGCCTGCACGATGAATTGGGCCCCCGCGGGGTCGCCCTGCGCGCCCGCCGCGACGAGCGCCTCGCCCAGGCCCTCACGCACGGACGGCTGCCCACGACGCCTCCGCCGAGCGCCGCGACGACCGGGGACTGGAAGGTGCCGCCGGTCCCCAAGGACCTGGCCACGCCGGGCATCGAGATCTCGGGGCCGTGCTCGATCACCAGCATGTTCATCAACGCCCTGAACCCGGGGCCCGAGGGCGAGCGGGCCGAGGGCGACCTGGACGATGACGAGGACTCCGCGGGCCACCGGCTCGTCGACACGGTGCGCGCCTGCCACAACCGACTCGCCGCGGTCAACCACGAGCTGCAGCACGTCGACACCGAGCGCAAGCGCGAGTACCGGATCGCCCCGGGCGAGCTGCCGTTCTTCATGCATCGCGAGCGCGGGCTGCACCTGGACGAGCCCGACGTCACCATCGACGGCCGCCCGGTCTCCGCGGCCATCCTGGGCACCGCGCTGACCCTCTTCTATCCGGGCCGCGCCCAGGCCACGCGCGGGCAGGGCATCTACTTCTACCTGCCGAAGGTGGACGGAGCCGAGGAGTGCGCCTGGTACCGCGACCTCTTCGATCACAGCCGCGCGCTGCTGCCGTTCCTGAAGGACGCCACCATCCGGGCCATCCCGCTGGTGGAGGCGCTGCCCGCGGTGTACGAGATGGAGGAGATGCTGCACGCCCTCGGACCGTATGCGGCGGGTCTGAACGCGGCGCGCTGGGATCTCAAGGCCAGCATCTTCGAGTTCGTGATGGCCGATCCCAAGGCGGTGTGGCCGGACCGCTTCGGGGTGGACATCAAGACCACCCCGTTCCTGGCCAACATCTTCCGGCGCCTGGTCGCGGTGTGTCTCAAGCGCGGCGCCGTGCCCATCGGGGGCATGGCCACCGCGCTGCCAAATCCGGACCCCGAGGTGAACCGGGTCGCCGCGGAATCGATCCGCAACGACAAGGTCTGGGAGGCCGAGCAGGGGTTCATCCGCGCGTGGGTCGCCCACATCTTCCACATGAAGGCCGCGGCCGAGCCTTTCAAGCGCGTGCACGGCTCCGGCACCTGGAAGCCCCGGCCCGAGATGCTGAACCCCGACACCTATCCGGTGCGCATCGAGGTGCCGGTCGGCCCGATCACGGTGGAGGGCACGCGGCGCAACGCGCGCATGCTGATCGAGTACGTGGAGGGATGGCTGCAGGGCCGCGGCGCCAAGGGCATCGACAGCCTGGCCGGCAAGCCCGGCGTGCACCCGGCGCTCATGGAGGATCTCGCCACCGGGCGCATGTCGGTCGCGCAGATCGCGCAACGCATTCGTCACGCGGCGAGAACCACCGACGGCACTCCGGTCACGCACGACGCGGCTCTCGTGAAGCGGCTGCTGCAGGAGGAGTGCGACGACATCCTGCGGCTGCTGAAGACCCGCGACGCGGAGACCGAAGCGCGCTACCGGAAGGCGGTGAAGATCGCGCTGCAGTGGATCAAGAACTACACCCAGCTCGACTACCGCAGCCTCGGCTCCTACACCCGCGCCGACCTCGAGAAGATCGCCGCCGCCCCCGCCGCTCTCTAAAAGGGCAGTGCCCTCTGCCCCCCGGGGAGAGGGAAGGGTGAGGGGTGGTGAAGGGTGAGGGGTGGTCAAGGGTGAGGGGTGGTGAAGGGCGAGGGGTGCGACGCGAACTACGCCGCGGACGACTTCTCCAGCTGCACCACGTTCTCGGCCGGTTTGGCCCGGAGCAGCTGCAAGATCACCGGCAGCACCACGAGCGCCGCCACCATCCCGCAGAACGAGCCGAGGGTGAGCAGCAGGCCCAGGCTGAAGATGCCCTGGTGCGAGGCGATCATGAGGCTGCCGAAGCCCACCATCGTGGTGATCCCGTTGAGCAGCACGCCCATCACCGCGCTGCGTGCGATGAGCGGGCCGTTGAGCGAGCGCACCTCGAGGTGGCTGACGATCACGTTCAAGCCGAACTCGGCCGCGGTGCCGATGATCAGGGGCAGACCCCAGATGTTGGCGAGGTTGAACTTGATGCCGGAGACCTGCATGAGCCCGATCGTCCACAGCAGGGCCAGCGCCATCGGGATGAGGGCCAGCGCGCTCTCGCGCAGGCGCCGGATCATCAGCACGCTCAGTCCCCCCACCAGCACGAACGCGTACAGGGTGCCGGTCAGGTAGGCGCGCTCCATCAGCACGGTCGCCTCGTAGGTGATGACGGGCGGCCCCGTCACGTCGGGATCCACCGTGCGGATCTCGCGCACGAACTCGGCGGCGCCCGCCTTCTCCCAGATGTCGACCTTCGGGTGGATCTGGATGAGGAACTTCCCGTTCTCGCCGATGAACTTCCGGCGGAGCTCGTCCGGCACGTCCTTGATGGTGATCGTGCTCGGGTTCAGGTTCCGCTGCAGCCCGTAGAACTTGTTGACGAAGTCGCGGTAGAGCTGGGCCTGCAGGTAGTTCAGCGCGGCCTCCGAGGAGTCGCGGTTGCCCTTCTCGAGCAGGCGGATCACCGCCGCCGTCTTCTCCCGGACGACCCGCACCTCGGGCGGTAGCTTGCTGCCCGCCTCCGCGGCCACCACGTCGAAGCGGCGCCGGATGTCGCTGAGGGCCTTCTTCAGCCGCTCCAGCTCCACCGGACTCGAGCGGCCCACCCGGATGGGGGCGACCAGCGGGGCGAAGCTCTTGATCAGCGAGATCTTCTCGGCCTGATCGTCGGGGATGACCCGCAGGACCGAATCCACGTCGGCGACCGACGGCAGCTTCCCGAAGGCGGCCTGTTTCCGGCGCAGCTCGTCCAGCGTGGTGGCGGAAGACAAGCCGTTGGACCCGGAGCGGCCGGTCCCGGCCAGGATGCGCCGCTCCCACGCCACCGACTCGGTGCCCTTGGCCTGGAGGTTCAGCACGTTGTAGTCGAACCCGGCGCGCGGGACGGCCCAGATGGACAGCGCGGTGGCGATCCCGGCCCCGATCAGGACGGTGCGGGGGAAGGTCACGAGCCGGTCGAGCAGCGGCACCCGGATGCGCTCGAGCTGGTGGGCGCGCGGCCGACGCTGCCGCGGGCGATCCGCGTAGTGGCGGTCCACCAGCATGAGGACGGCCGGGAACATCGTCATCATCCCGACCCAGGCGATCAGGATGGCGAGGCCCGCGATGAGACCCAGCTCCTGGATGCCCCGGAAATCGGTGAGCATCAGCACGAAGAAGGTGCCGGCCGCGGTCAGCGCGCCGATGAGCATGCCGGGACCGGTGCGGGCCGCGGTCAGCTCGAGGGCCTCGCGCAGGTTGCGGCCGAGGAAGATCTCCTCCTCGTAGCGGAACAGGTAGTAGATCCCGTAGTCGATGCCGATGCCGACCACGATCGAGATGAACATCACCGAGAACAGGGTGAGATGGCCGACCACCAGGGTGACCACGCCCATCGACCAGGCCAGCGTCACCGCCAGTACGCCCAGCAGCAGCACCGGCTTGCCCACCCGCATGAAGGCCAGCGTCATCACCACCAGGGTCAGCGCGAAGGCGAGCACGTCGGAAATGCCGCTGTCGTGAAAGGCGGTGGTCATCTCGTCGTTGGACAGGGCGGGCGGGCCGGTCACGCCCGCCTGCACGTTCGGGAACGACGGACGGAGCTTGGCGATGGCGCCGCGGATCGTCTCGATCGCCACCTGGTCGCCGGTGAAGCTGCCCTTCTCGCTGGGCGGCGTCTCCACCAGGATGAACAGCAGGCTCTTGTCGTCGGAGAGGAAGTAGCCGGCGTCGTCGGGCGGGTCCTCTCCGAAGGAGAAGAGGGTGCCCCACGGGGAGCGGTAGGGGCCGGGGTGCTCGAGGCGGGAGGCCATCTGATCGAGGAGCACGCGCAGGAAGCGCGTGTCCACCGGCAGGTCCTTGTCTTGCAGCCCGATGTCGAAGAGGTTCGACACGAAGGCGGCCGCCATCTGGGTGTTCACGCCCTCCAGCAGGCGGGCCAGGCTCGGATCGCCCGCGAAGCTCTCCATGAACTCCTGGTGGTCGAAGATCTTGTCGCGGATCTCGCGGAGCTCGTCGGTGGGCAGGTAGAGGAGCTGCCGGCCCTCGAACCGCTTGGGGTCGATGCGGTAGGCGATGCGATGGAACTTCACCGGGCTCTGCCGGAGCTCCTCGGTCAGCCGCGCCGCGTAGGCGCGGGCGCCCTCGAAGGACCCGGCCTCCACGACCACCACGATGTCTTCGAGCTCGCCGAACTCGGCCGCGTACTCCCCGTAGCGCTGCACGTAACCCGCGTTCTGGGGCAGGAGCGCGCGCGTCGAGGTCTTGAAGGTGAGCGCGTGCATGGTGTACAGGATCGCGGCCGCCGCGAGGAGCAGCGACAGCGCCACCGTCACCGTGGGGCGGCGGGTGGACAGGCGCACCAGTCGCCTCAGCAGGCGACCGGTTCGGGAAATGGCGATCATGATGCGCCGGGAAGCGATACGGTGCTGCGAGCGACGCTAGTCCGCGCCGCCGATGAACTCTTCCAGCCGGGTGTGCGCCACCTCGTCCGACCACTGCTCGGGCGGCGACTTCATCAGGTACGCCGACGGGGCCAGGAGCGCGCCCTTGATGCCGCGGTCCATCGCGATCTTGCAGGAGCGGATCGCGTCGATCACCACGCCCGCCGAGTTGGGCGAGTCCCACACCTCGAGCTTCAGCTCCACGTTGATCGGCTGGTCGCCGAAGCTGCGGCCTTCCAGTCGGATGTGGGCCCACTTGCGGTCCTGCAGCCACGGCACGTAGTCGCTCGGGCCGATGTGGATGTCGTCGTCGGCCATGTCGTGGGCGAGCTGCGAGCGCACCGAGTCGGTCTTGGAGATCTTCTTGGAGGCCAGGCGCTGGCGCTCCAGCATGTTGTAGAAGTCGGTGTTGCCGCCCACGTTGAGCTGGCTGGTGCGCTCGAGCCGCACCCCGCGGTCCATGAAGAGCTTGGTGAGGATGCGGTGCACGATGGTGGCGCCCACCTGCGACTTCACGTCGTCGCCCACGATCGGCAGCCCGCGGTCCTCGAAGCGGCGCCGCCAGTAGTCCTCGCGGGCGATGAAGACCGGGATGCAGTTGACGAAGCCGCAGCCGGCGTCGAGCACCTGCTCGACGTACCACTTGGTCGCCATCTCGCTACCCACCGGCAGGAAGTTCACCACGACGTCGGTGCGGGTCTCGCGCAGGATGCCCTTGATGTCCGCGGTGGTGCCAGGCGCCTTGGTGATGACCTGGGAGAGGTAGTGGCCGAGGCCGTCGTGGGTCATGCCCCGCTGCACCGGCACGCCGAGGCTCGGGACCTCCGCGAACCGCACCGTGTTGTTCGGCTCGGACCAGATGGCCTCGCCGAGGTCCTTGCCCACCTTGCGCGCGTCGATGTCGAACGCGGCGGAGAATTCGATGTCGGAGACATGGTAGCCCCCGAGCCGCGGACGCATGAGGCCCGGGATGAACCCGTCGTCGGCGACGCCTCGGTAGTAGTGGACGCCCTGGACGAGCGCGGAGGCGCAGTTTCCAACCCCGACCACGGCGACGCGTACTGAGCCCACGAGTGCCTCCTCACATCACCGTCGGTTCACGCGACGGCGCAAAATAGTTCGCGGCAAGAATGATTGAGTCTAGCACAGCATCCGCACGCCCGCCTCAGACTGGGCCTGATGTCTCGTCGGCGGCCGACCGCGCCGCGGTCCGCCCGGATACCCCCATGGCCAGGAAGCCGATGCCGGCCCACACCATCTCGCGCAGCCGGCGAACCAGCACGAACGAGAGGCCGCCGGTGGCGGTGAGGCCGAATGCTTCGAAGAAGGCCACATAGCCGCCCTCGAGGGCTCCCAGCGAGGCCGGCACCATGAAGCTGGCGAACTTCACTCCGCCCGCGAAGGCCTCGATGATCATGGACGTCAGGAGCGGCACGTCGGTTCCCAGCAGCCGCATGACGATGTAGATCTCGAGGCCGCCGGTGGCCCACGCCACCGCGTGGACCACCGCGGAGACGAGCAGCCGGCGGCGGTCGTCGCGGTAGAGGGCGGCGAGGGCGCGGTCGAGATCGCCGAGTCCCCGGAGGTATCGCGCGCCGCCGGCCCAACCGATTCGCGACCCGATGCGGCCGAGCAGCCGGCCGCCGCCGCCGAGTCCCCCGCTCGCCTGGACGACCACGAATCCCCCGATGGCGAGGATCTCCACGCCGAGCAGGCCGGTCATGATCGGCATGAGCCGGCCGGTGGGCGCCACCGCGTGGGCGGCGAGCAGGCCGGCGGCGAGGAAGAAGATCTGACCGACGACGATGGTGGTCTTGTCGGCGATGACCGACACGAAGCCGTCGACCAGGGGCACGTGCGGGCGCAGCAGGTACGCCTTGAGCGGCTCGCCGCCCACCGCCATCGTCGGAGTGGCCAAATTGACCGCCTCGCCGGCCAGCCGCGCACGGAAGATCACGCCGAAGGGCACCGCGCCTGGCACCAGCACGCGCCAGGCGAGGGTGTCCAGCGCCGCCGCGAGCATGTAGGGGAAGAGCAGGACCAGCGGCAGGCGCCAGCCCAGCGTGACGAACGAGGACCAGATCGCGGCGGGGCCGATCCGGGCGATCAAATAGCCGACGACCGCCAGGCCGCCCAGCACGAGCAGCGGGCGAACGAAGCGTGACACTAGACGATCCTGGCGACGCGGGAGATCGGGCCGGTCAGGGCCGCGAGCCCGGACCGAGGGAGGAGCGGAAGCGGTCGCGGATCTCTTCCGGTCGGTACGGGATGCGGGGCGCGGGCCGCTCCTCGCCGGTGACCCGCGCCAGGATGAAGCTCGGCCCGCCGCCGTCCATCGCGGTGGCGACGGCGGCGCGGATCTCGTCGGCGCCGGTCACCGCGGCGACCCGCTCGTAACCGGCCGCCGATGCCAGGTGATGCAAGCCGACCGTCCGCGACGGCGAGGCCTGATTGCCGGTCGAGCCGTAGAGGGCATTGTCGAAGACCACGTGCACCAGGTTGCCGGGACGCCCGCGGCCCAGGAGGGGGCCGCCGCCGATCATGGGCAGGATGCCGAGGCTCATGAGCAGGTTGCCGTCGCCGTCGAACACCACGATGGGGCGGTCGGGTTCGGCGAGCGCGATGCCGAGGCCGATGGCCGATGCCATGCCCATCGAGCCGATCATGTAGAAGTTCTCGAGGCGGTCCTTCACCGCGAACGACTCGCGGCAGATGTAGCCGTTGGCGTGCACCACCGGCTCCGTGCGCAGGGCGGACACCGCGGCGCGGAGGGCTTCGAAGCGGGAGATGGCAGGGCGAGGCGCAGCCGAAGGCGAGCCGAGCGCATTTGAACCACCGCGGTCAGCCTGGCCGGCCGAATCGGCTGCGCTTCGGCCGGCGGTTCGCATCGGGTCTGAAGCAAGAATGCCCGGCGGCAGCAGCAGCGCCACCGGCTGGCTGAGCCGCTCGGACTCCGCCCGGCCCCACGCGACGTCCTCGGCCATCGTGCCCGTGGAGAGCACGCGGTAGGGGATGCGCATCATGTCGAGCAGGCCGGGCGAGATCTCACCCATCAGCAGATGCTCCGGCGCGTCCTTGCCCGCGTAGCCGCGCCAGGTCACCAGGAGCAGCGCGGGCAGCCGGTACATCAGGGAGAGCGAGACCAGCGCGTTCATGCTGGTGCCGAGCCCGGAGTTCTGCATGAGGACCATGGGCCGGCGTCCCGCGAGCCACGCGCCGGCCGCGATGCCCACCGAGACGTCCTCGCGCACCGCGGGCACGTAGGGCAGCCGGGGATGGGTCTCGAGCGCGGCGATGAGGCTCTCGATCAGCGAGCAGGGCACGCCGGTGAAGAAGTCGTAGCCGTGCGCCTCGAGGAGGTCGGCGAGCTCCCCGCCGGTCACAGCTTCTTCTTCTGCGCCTTGTCCTCCGCCATCAGCTCGTCCTGCTTGGTGCGCAGCTTGGTGACGAGCTCGTTGTAGGAGGACGTCTGGATGATCTTGTTGAACTGGGTGCGGTAGCTCGACACCAGGCTCACGCCCTCGATGCTGACGTCGTAGACGAGCCAGTGGTCGGCGCGCTTGACCATGCGGTAGTCGACCGGGACCTCGGTGCCGTTCTTGGTGACGATCTTGGTGGACACGGTGGCGTAGTCGCCGTCCATCCGCTCCGCGGTGTACTGGATCTTCTCGCCGCCGTAGGTCTCGATCTTGGAGATGTAGGAGCGCTCGAGCAGATCGGCGAAGAGGCCCACGAACTCGTTGCGCTGCGCCTCGGAGAGCGGCTGCCAGTGCTGGGCGAGCGAGCGCTTGGCGATCTCCGCGAAGTCGAAGATCTCGTTGGCGATCTTGCGGACCGCGACTCGGCGCTCCCCGAGCTTGCCCTGGCCCTTGAGCGACGGATCGTCCAGGGCCTTCAGCACCCGCTCGACCGCGCCGCGCAGCTGATCGGTCGGTACTCCCGCCGAGGCGGGAGCCGCCGCGATCGCCATCAGGGCCACCATCGCCGCCAGCATCACCGCGTTCACCCGAACCCAGTTCATAGATCCTCCCGGTGCGGACTCTATACCTTGCCGAAGATGTACTTGGAGAGCAGCTCCTCGATGTCGACCGGCGGCTCCACCTCGCGGATCCGACCGTTCGGCGGGATCAGCTTGTCAGAGCCGCCCGGACTGATCCGGACGTAGCGCTCGCCGATGAGCCCCTTGGTCTTGATGGAGGCGATGGCGTCCTCCTGCAGCTTGACCTGCGGCTGGATCACCATGACCACCTGGGCCTGGTAGTCCTTGAGCTGGATGCGGTCGACGCGGCCGACCTCGACCCCCGCGATCTCGATGGTGGAGCCGACCTTGAGCCCGCCCACCGTCGGAAACTCGGCGTTGACCACGTAGCCCTTGCTGCCCAGGAAGTCCACGCGCCCCAGCTTGACGGACATCCAGCCCAGCGCGAGCAGGCCGATGAGCACGAAGATGCCCACCCCCAGCTCCAGTGTCGATCGCCTCATGCTCGATCTCCCCGGTTACCGCCGCGGCTCGGCGGGCACCGCCTCGATTTCCCCGCGAATGAAGTGCTGGACGACCGGATTGGCGGAGGTGCGCACCGCGTCGGGCGGGCCGACCTCCACGATCACGCCCTCGTGGAGCATGGCCACGCGATCGGCGATCTCGAAGATCTCCGGGATCTCGTGGCTCACCATGACCGCGGTGAAGCGGAACTTGCGATGCAGCTCCACGATGAGGTGGTGAATGGTATTGACCAGGATCGGGTCCAGGCCGGTGGTGGGCTCGTCGAAGAAGACGATCTCGGGCTCGGTGACCAGCGCCCGCGCGATCGCCACCCGCTTGCGCATGCCGCCCGAGATCTCCGCGGGATTCTTGGTCCCCATGCCGGTGAGGCCGACCTGCTCGAGCTTCTCCTGGACGCGGTCGTGGATCTCACCGGCGGCGAGCAGGCTCTTCTCCCGCAGCGGGAAGGCCACGTTGTCGTAGACCGACATGGAGTCGAAGAGGGCCCCGCCCTGGAAGACGACGCCGTAGCGGTCACGCACGCGGTCGAGATCGCGGCCGCGCAGGCGGGTGATCTCGACGCCGTCCACCACCACCGTGCCCGCGTCCGGGCGCAGCAGGCCGATCAGGTGCTTGAGGAGAACGGACTTGCCGCCGCCGCTGCGCCCGATCACCACCATGATCTCCCCGGTGGCGATGTCGAGGTCGAGACCGCGGAGCACCGCCTGGGCGTCGAAGCGCTTCTGGAGCCCGCGCACCCGGATCACGGCAGCACGGAGCCCAGGAAGTAGTCCCACACCAGGATGAGCACCGAGGCCAGGACCACCGCCTGGGTGGTCGCCCGCGCGACGCCCTCCGCGCCGTGGCCGCAGTGAAAGCCCTTGTAGGTGCACACCCACGGGACGATCAGGCCGAAGGAGAGCGCCTTCCAGTATCCGGTCATCAGATCGGACCAGTCCACGAAGGTCCGCATCTCACCGAAGTAGGTGCCCGCGGAGAGGCCCAGCAATTTCACGCCGACCAGATAGCCGCCGAAGATGCCGACCACGTCGAAGATCGACACCATGAGCGGAAAGGTGATGAGCCCCGCGATCAACGCCGGCACCACCAGGTAGCGGACCGGGTTGAGCGCCATGACCTGCAGGGCGTCGATCTGCTCGGTGATCTTCATGATGCCGATCTCGGCGGTGAGCGCGGAGCCGGCCAGCCCGGTCACGAACACCGCACACAGCACCGGTCCCAGCTCGCGGATGAGCGACAGGGCCACCGCCGGCCCCAGGTAGGCCTCGGAGCCGAAGCGCGAGAGGGTCAGGAAGATCTGCAGGCCCAGCACCATGCCGGTGAATGCGCCGGTCAGGATTACGATGGTCAGGGAGCGAAACCCGATGAAGTGGATGCGGTCGAGCAAGCGGCCGAGCTTGAAGGGCGGGATGAACGCGGCCGCGACGGCCTGTACCAGGAAGACGCCGAAGCGCCCGAGCGCCTCGATCACGTCGAGGGTCACCCGGCCCAGCGCCGCGACCGGACGCAGCGGAAGCGGCCACGGGTCGGGAGGAGACGACGAAAACATCGGTAGATACTAGCATGGCGATGCGGCAACCCCGGAGCGGTTCTTGAAAAGAATCGGTGATTTCCGTAAGGTGAATCCGTGGCGATGCTCGGTTTGATCGCGACGCAGCTCGTCGGTACCGCGACCCTTCGCCCCTACGTGATCGGCTTCCTCGTCCTCTTCCTCATCGCGGCGACCCGCGACCTCGGCACGCGGCGTACCGTGTGCTATCTGGGCTGGGCCCTGGGTGTCGCATTGGCCGCCGAGCTGGCCTCGACGCGCGTCGGCTTCCCGTTCGGCCTGTACCACTACACCGGCGACACGCGCGGCCTCGAGCTGTTCGTCTCCAACGTCCCGTTCTTCTCGCCGCTGTCCTTCCCCTTCCTCGCCTACGCCTCCTTCTGCCTCGCGCGCCTGGTGCTGCCGCGCACGTGGGCGGCCAGCTGCGGCGGCCGGGTGCGCATGGTGCTGCTGGCGGGCGTGCTGATGACCCTGCTCGACGTGGTGATCGATCCGCTGGCCGTCCTCGGCGACCGATGGTTCCTCGGCCGGGTCTTCTACTACCCGGCCGGCGGCGTCTATTTCGGCGTGCCGCTGTCGAACTTCATCGGGTGGCTGCTGGTCGGCTGGGCCATGGTCGGCGGCCTGGTCGCGACGGGCCAGTCCGGGGCGGGGCCGCCCCTCCTCGGGGTCGTGCTCTATGGCCTGGTGCTCGTCTTCAACTTGAGCATGACCTTCTGGATCGGCGAATCGGGCCTCGCCGGGGTGGGAATAGTGGTTCATCTGACGACGTTTCTGCTACTGTATGCCGTCAGCCGGGCTGCGGTCGGTCGGTGGTCGTCCGGGGCCCTGGGGGTGTCCGCGGCGTCCGGCAGGGGTCGGGCGTCCTAACCGGAGAGGGGTCGTCGAGCATGAGCGTTCCGCTGTCTCAGATGTGGACGGTCGCGACGTACGTGCTGCGCCAGAAGCTCGCGCGGCGCCAGCGCTATCCGTTCGTGCTGATGCTGGAGCCTCTGTTCCGCTGCAACCTGGCCTGCGCCGGCTGCGGCAAGATCCAGTATCCGGCCCAGATCCTCCGCAAGAACCTCAGCGTCGAGAAGTGCCTCGCCGCGGTGGAGGAGTGCGGGGCGCCCATCGTCAGCATCCCGGGCGGCGAGCCGCTGATGTACCCGGACATCGACCGTCTGGTGGTCGAGCTGGTGCGGCGGAAAAAGTACGTGTATCTCTGCACAAACGCCATCCTGCTCAAGGAAAAGCTCGACCTGTTCACCCCGTCCAAGTACCTGTCGTTCAGCGTGCACATGGACGGGTTGCGGGACGAGCATGACGAGGCGGTTTGCCGCGACGGGGTCTACGACCAGGCGGTGCCCGCGATCCGGGAAGCGGTGGCGCGGGGCTTCCGGGTGACCACCAACAGCACCCTCTTCGACGGAGCCTCGCCGCTGCGGATGCGCGAGTTCTTCGACGAGATGATGAACCTGGGCGTCGAGGGCATGATGGTCTCCCCGGGCTACAGCTACTCGAAGGCGCCCGACCAGGAGCACTTCCTGCTGCAGTCGCGCACCCACGAGCTGTTCTCGCGGATGCTCTCTGCGCCGAAGAAGCGCTGGCGCTTCAACCAGTCGCCGCTGTTCCTGCGCTTCCTGATGGGCAAGAAGGACTTCGAGTGCACGCCCTGGGGCAATCCGACCTACAACATGTTCGGATGGCAGCGGCCCTGCTACCTGCTGCAGGAGGGCTACGCGCGCACCTTCCGGGAGCTGATGGAGACCACGCCCTGGGAGAACTACGGCAAGAAGAGCGGCAACGAGAAGTGCCGCGACTGCATGGTGCACTGCGGGTACGAGGCCACCGCGGTCGACTACACCTTCAGCTCGGTGCGCGGCTTCGTCGAGACGGTCGGAGTCACCCTGACCGGCAAGCTGTAGGTCCACGCCGGTGAGCCTCGAAGGCTGGGTGCCGGACGTCGGCCAGTACCTCACGCTGGAGGAGGTCGTCGAGTTCGCGTTCGACTACCGGGGCAACACCACGATCGTCAAGCGGGACGGGACCGAGATCGTCGGCTATATCTTCAATCGAAACACCTATGCTCCGGAGCCCTTCATCGAATACTTCGACGAGAGCGGTGAGGGCCCGTTCTCGCTCCGCTACTCCGAGCTCGCCAACATCAAGTTCACCGGCAAGGACACCGCGGCCGGGAACAGCTGGAAGGCCTGGCTCGAGCGCAAGGAGCGGGAGAAGGCCGAACGGGCCGCGGCGCGGAGTGTTCCGGATCCTGATCCTCACCGCGGTTGAGCTCGAGGCGCGGGCCATGGCCCGCCATCTCGAGCTGCCCGCGATCCCGTCCTTTCCGTTTCCCGTCTTCGGCCGCGGCACCGTGAGGCTCGCCCCGGTGGGCCTGCGCGCCGGGCAGCTCGCCGCGCGCTGGCCCTCCCTCCGCGTCGGGCTCGAGCAGCCGCTGGTGATCTCGGCCGGGGTGTGCGGCGCGCTCTCCCCCGACCTGCGCGCCGGCGATCTGGTCCTGCCCGAGAGCGTGATCGGGCCCGCGGCGGAGCGGCTCAACGTGACCCCGACGCCGTACGGCCGCGCGACCGGGCTGGCCTCCGGGGCTCGGCGCGGCACCCTCACCACCTCGCGCGACGTGGTCGCGACCCCCGAGGCCAAGGCGGCCCTGTACTCCCAGACCGGCGCGGTCGCGGTGGACATGGAGTCCGCGCTCATCCTCGCGCACGCCGGCCGCGCCGGGTGTCCCACCCTCGTGGTGCGCGCGGTGTCCGACGTGGCGAGCGAGAGCCTGCCCCCAGAGCTGATCGGCCTGCTGACCGAGGAGGGCAAGCTGCGGACGTCGCGCGCGCTCGCCCTCGCGGTGACGCGGCCTCGGGTGCTGCCGCGGGCGGTGGCCTTGCGACGCGCCACCCAGCGCGGCCTCGTCGCGGTGGCCCGCCTGCTCGCCGCGTTCGCGGCCTGAGGCCGGTCATGGACGCGCTCGTCACCGGCGGCACCGGGTTCGTGGGAGCGAACCTGGTGCGCGAGCTGCTGGCGGACGGCCACGCGGTGCGGGTGCTCGCGCGGCCCGGTGGCGATCGTCGCGCGCTCGACGGCTGCGCGGTGGAGATCGTCGAGGGCGATCTGCTCGACGCCGCCTCCTTGCGGCGCGCGGTCTCGGGGGCCCGCCACGTCTACCACGCGGCCGCCGACTACCGGCTCTGGGCGCCGGACCTGCGCGTCATCTATCGCGCGAACGTCGACGGCACCCGGCACCTGCTGCAGGCCGCCGCCGACGCGGGCGCGGAGCGGATCGTCTACACCTCCACGGTGGGGGCGGTCGGCATTCCGAAGGACGGCACGCCCGGCGACGAGGCCACGCCGGTGTCGCTCGCCGACATGGTGGGCGCGTACAAGGCGTCCAAGTTCCTGGCCGAGCGCGTGGCCGACGAATGGGCCGCGCGCGGCGCCCCGGTGGTGATCGTGAACCCGTCGGCGCCCATCGGCCCCTGGGACGTGAAGCCCACGCCCACCGGGCAGATGCTCGTGGACTTCATGAACGGCAAGATGATCGGCTCGGTGGACACCGGGCTCAACGTGGTCGACGTGCGGGACGTCGCGCGCGGTCACATCCTGGCCGCCCGGAAGGGACGGGTGGGGGAGCGCTACATCCTGGGCCACCGCAACCTGTCGCTGCTCGAGATCTTCCGCATGCTCTCCGCGCTCACCGGAGTGCCGGCGCCGCGATTCCGGGTGCCCTACGCGGTGGCCTGGATCGCCGCGGCCGCGATGGAAGGCGTCGCGCGCGTCACGCGCCGGCCTCCCGCGGTGGCGCTCACCGCGGTGCGCATGGCGCGCAAGCGCATGTACTTCTCGGCGGAGAAAGCCGTCCGCGAGCTGGGCCTGCCGCAGACCCCGGCCGAGACCGCCCTGGCCGACGCGGTCCGCTGGTTCACGGATCACGGGTACGTCAGCGTCCGGCCGCCGAGGGCCGCGTGAACGCCGGCCAGTTCGTCTCCCGGCTGACCCGCAAGAGCCGCTCGAACTTCTTCTATGCGTTCCTCTGCCTGCCCCGCGCCCAGCGCGAGGCCATCTACGCCTGCTATGCGTTCTGCCGCATCGTCGACGACGCGGTGGATCTGGGCCAGGACCGCGCGGCCCAGCGCGCCGAGCTGCGGCGCTGGCGCGACGAGATCGCCCGCGTCTACGAGGGGCAGCCCGAGCATCCCGCCGGCCAGCGGCTGCAGGTGGCGGTCCGCCAGTTCCCGATCCCGCGCGTGGCGCTCGAGGAGATCATCGCGGGGGTCGAGATGGACATGGACCATCCGACCTACGAGACGTTCGAGACGCTCTATCCCTACTGCTATCGGGTCGCCTCCGCGGTCGGCCTCTGCTGCATCGAGATCTTCGGTTACACCGATCCACGCGCACGGGAGTACGCGGTGAACCTGGGCGTCGCCCTGCAGCTCACCAACATCCTGCGCGACGTGCACGCCGACGCGCGGATCGGGCGCGTGTACCTGCCCCAGTCCGACCTCCGCCGCTTCGGGGTGACCGCCGAGGACCTGGCCCAGGGCCGCTACACGCCGCAGTTCGTGGAGCTCATGACGTTCGAGGCCGCGCGCGCCCGCGAGTACTACGAGCGCGCGTGGGCCGCGCTGCCGCCAGGCGACGCGCGGAGCCTCTTCGCGGCCGAGATCATGGGGCGCACCTACTTCGCCCTGCTGCGCGCCATCGAGGCGCGGCGCTTCGACGTCTTCAACGGACGCGTGACCCTGCCGGCCCACCGGCGTGTGGGCATCGCGCTGCGCTGCTGGGCCGGCGCCCGGTGGGGATGATCGCCCGCTAGTCATGCGGGCCCAGGTCTTCCACGGTCCGGGCGACCTGCGCTTCGAGGAGATCCCGCTCCCGGATCCCGAGCCCGGCGGGCTCGTCGCGCGGGTCGACGCGGCGCTGACCTGCGGCACCGACGTCAAGACCCTGCGCCGGGGCCATCCCGTGATGATCCCCCGCGTGCCCACCGTCTTCGGTCACGAGCTCGCCGGCGTGGTCACCGCGGTCGGGCACCAGGTGCGGGGCGTGAAAGAGGGCGACCGGATCGTCGCGGCCAACTCGGCTCCCTGCGGGAGCTGCCGGTTCTGCGCGGGCGGCCGGCCCAATCTCTGCGAGGACCTGCTCTTCGTCAACGGCGCCTACGGCGAGCACATCGCGCTGCCGCCGCGGCTCGTGCAGCGCAACGTGGTGCCGATCGGCCCGGGGCTCCCCGCGCCGATCGCCGCCTTCACCGAGCCCCTCGCGTGTGCCCTGCTGGGCATCGAGCGCGGCGGCGTCGGGCCGGGCATGACGGTGGCCGTCTTCGGCCACGGCCCGCTGGGGTGTCTCCTCGCCATGGCGGCCCGCCAGCGCGGGGCCCGGGTGATCATCGTCGGCAAGCCGGGGTGGCGGCTCGAGCAGGTCCGAGGGATGGGCCTCGGAGATTGTCTGGACGGGCCGGCGGTGGGCGACGTCGCCGCCCATCTGCGCGGGCTGACGGGCGGCCGCGGCCCCGAGGTCACGGTGGACGCCACGGGCCGTCCCGAGGTGTGGGAGCAGGCCATAGATGGGGTGGGCCGCGGGGGGGCCGTGGTATTGTTTGGGGGTTGCGCCCCGGGCACTTCGGTGCGGGTGGATACGCGTCGCGCCCACTACGAAGAGCTCATGCTGGTGGGGGCGTTCCACCACACGCCGCCGATGATTCGACGCGCGGTGGAACTCCTCGAATCGAAAGCGATCGACCCCGGCGCCCTGCTCAGCCGTCGCGTGGGGCTGGGGCAGGTTCGAGAAGCGCTGGCATCGATGGAACGGGGTGAGACCATGAAGGTGCTGGTGGACCCACAACGATGAGCGCGATCGGGAACCTGACACGGTGGGCCGTCGTGGTGCTGGCGGTGCTGGCGGTGGTGCGGCCGGCGGCCGCCTACGACCCCGAGACCGCCTTCGCCAAGGGCACGACGATCTTCGGCCTGCAGGTGGGTGGGGGCGTGCACAACAACATCGAGGAGCACGGGACGGTCAGCGACATCTCGTTCGTCAACTTCACTCCGCGGGTGTCGCACCTGTTCTTCTCGCCCTTCGGATCCGGGCTGCTGCGCAGTGCCTTCGAGCCCGGGCTCGAAGGATGGTTCCAGTACTACCTGTCGCCGAAGGAGTCCACCGCCGAGGGACTGAAGGTAGCCTTCCGCTACCACTTCATCGGGCTCGGCCGGCTGGTGCCCTACCTCGAGGTCACCGCGGGCGCGGGCGGCACCAGTCTCCGGGTGCCGGAGATCGACTCGTCGTTCACCTTCGTGCTCGAGGGCGGGGCCGGGCTGGCCTACTTCGTGACCGACAGGGTCGCGGTGAACTTCGGCTATCGCTTCCAGCACATCTCGAACGGGAACACGTCGCAGCCGAATCGGGGGTTCAACTCCGACTCGGGCGTGCTCGGCGTCTCGTACTTCTTCAAGTGAGGGCCTCATGACCACGCCGGCGTTGCAGCAGATCGTCCTGGCCGGGCCGCGCGGCTTCTGCGCCGGCGTGGACCGCGCGATCGACATCGTCGAGCTCGCCCTGCAGGTCTGTCCGCCCCCGATCTACGTCCGCAAGGAGATCGTGCACAACCGCCACGTGGTGGAGGCCCTCCGGGCCAAGGGGGCCCACTTCGTCGACGAGCTGGACGAGGTCCCGGACGACGCCACCGTGATCTTCAGCGCCCACGGCATCTCGCCCGCGGTCCGCGCGGAGGCCCAGCGGCGCGGCCTGCGGGTCATCGACGCCACGTGCCCGCTCGTCACCAAGGTGCACCTGGAGGCGGTGCGCTACGCCCGTGAGGGATACTCGATCATCCTGGTCGGGCACGCCGATCACGACGAGGTGGTGGGCACCATGGGCGAGGCGCCGGAACGCATGTTCCTCATCGCGCATCCCGAGGACGTCGACAAGCTGGACGTGCCAGACCCGGACAAGGTCGCCTACCTAACCCAGACCACGCTCTCGGTGGACGATACGCGCGACTGCATCGCGGCGCTGCGCCGGCGCTTTCCCAAGATCGCCGGACCGGCCAAGGACGACATCTGCTACGCGACCCAGAACCGCCAGGCCGCGGTGAAGACGGTGGCGGGGGCGGTGGACGTGCTGCTGGTCATCGGCGCGGCCAACAGCTCGAACGCGAATCGGCTCGTCGAGGTGTCGACCGTGATGGGAACGCCGTCCTATCTCATCAACGACAAGAACGACATCCGGCCCGAGTGGCTGGAGGGGGCCGGCCGGGTGGGCGTCACCGCGGGCGCCTCCACGCCCGAGTTCCTGGTGACCGAGGTGGTCGAGGCGCTGCGGCGCGAGCGCGGCTCGAACGTCCGCGAGGTCCACGTGGTCGAGGAGGACGTGCGTTTCGGCCTGCCCCGCGAGCTGGAGGACATCGCGCGGGCGGCCGGCAAGACCTTGCCGCCTCGCGGTGGCGCGATGACGGTGAGCTAGCCATGCGGCTCGTCACCTTTCGCCGTGGCCGCGGGGAGCCCAAGCCCGGCGCGCTCTGGCAGGAGCACGTCTTCGATCTGGCCGGTCTCGCCAAGGACCTGGCCACCCAGCGCGGGACGGTGCGCCGCGGCCGCGGCGGATTCCCGCGGACCGTGCTCGACATCGTGCAAGGCGGCGAGGCGGCCATGTCGCTCACCCGCGAGGCGTGGGAGTACGGCCAGCGGCTCGTCGGCCAGACCGCGGCCGAGGACCTGGCCCAGCGGCGGCTGGCCTACCCGCAGAAGCGAGTGCGGCTGCTCGCGCCGATCCCGTCGCCCTCGCGGAACATCTTCTGCCTGGGGCGCAACTACGCCGATCACGCGGCCGAGCGCGGGGCGGCGGCGCCGGATCATCCGGTGTATTTCACCAAGCCGGCCACCTCGGTGGTGGGCCCGGGCGACGACGTGGTCCACCACGCGATCACCAAGGAGCTGGACCACGAGGTCGAGCTGGCGGTGGTCATCGGCGTCGGCGGACGGGACATCCCGCGCGCCGACGCGCTGAAGCACGTCTTCGGCTACACCATCGTCAACGACGTGACCGCGCGCGATCTGCAGAAGCGCCACCAGCAGTGGTTCAAGGGCAAGTCGCTCGACACCTTCTGCCCGATGGGCCCGGTGCTGGTCACCGCCGACGAGCTGCCCGATCCGCAGGGTCTCGCCATCTCGCTCCGGGTGAACGGGCAGTTGCGGCAGTCGAGCCACACCTCGAAGATGATCTTCCCGGTGGCCCAGTGCATCGAGGTGCTCTCGCAGGGCATGACGCTGCTGCCCGGCGACGTGATCGCGACCGGCACCCCGGAAGGCGTGGGGGCGGCCACCGGCAACTTCCTGAAGGCGGGCGATCGCATCGAGGCCGAGGTCGAGCAGATCGGCATTCTGCACAGCAAGGTCGTCCGCCCCTAAATAACTCGGAGGGGGGCTCCCGCCCCCCTTCCGAACCTCCCCCCAAAACGGGATTGCGCAGGCGGAGCCTGCGCTCGAACGTGGCTACTCGGGTGCCCCGTGGCGGAGGTCGGTGCGCCAGACGCGGCGCACCGGCCGCATCCGTGGCGTCAGGGGCTCCTCCCAGCGGGTGTGCATCACGCGCTCGACGAGCAATTCGAACACCGCCTCGGAGGTGTCGGCCATGTGCTTGGCGGCGGCGAGGATGCTCGCGCGGGTGGCCTCGTCGTTCACGGGCCGGGCGCGGCCGGCCACGTAGAACTCGTCGCTGCCCGGCTTCGGCTGCGGGAACGTCTGCAGCGCGTAGCGGCCGTCTCGTGCGAGGTCGCCACACTTGGGCGACGTGGCCGTGATCAGCACGTGCAGGCCGTGCGCCGAGAGCACCGGGCACACCGGGTGCAGGCGCGGCGCCCCGCGGCCGTCCACCGTGGCCAGGAACGCCAGGCCGACCCCGAACTGATTCAGCAGCGCGCCGCCCGTCGCGGCCATCTCCGGCTCGACGGTGGCGAACTCGGCCCACGTGCGCACGCGGAGAGGCTAGCCGATTGCGGGCCGGATGTCATCGGGCTAGCATGCGGCCGGTGGTGGCGGCGACCGGCGCCTCGCGGGTCGCGGAAAGGATCGATGGCATGCGCACGGTGATCGAGGGCGGCTGGGTCGTGGCGTGGAACGGCCGGAGTCACGAGGTGCACGAGCAGGGCAGCGTCGTCTTCGAGGGCGAGCGCATCGTGCACGCGGGCGGGCCGTACCCCGGGGCGGCGGACACGCGCATCGCGGCGCGCGGCAAGCTGGTCTCGCCCGGCTTCATCAACACCCACGTGCACACCGCGGGCAACGGCGGCGACTACCTGCTGCTCGACATGGCCAGGAACGACTACCGCACGTCGAACTACATGGCCTTCGCGGCCCCGCTCAAGGGCAAGATGACGCCGCCGCCCCCCGAGGCCACCGCGGCCATCCGCGCCTTCGTGCTCCTGCACGCGCTGAGGAACGGCACCACCACCGTCATCGACGTGGGCGGCCTGCGCGGCGACTGGGACGGCTACGCGCGGCTGGTCGACGATCTCGGGGTGCGGGTCTACGGCGGCCCGCCTTTCCGCGACCGCGACACCTACATGGACGCGCAGGGGCGGCTCACCTACGAGGAGGACACCGCGGTCGGGCGCGAGCGCTTGAAGGAGGCGGTGGACTTCGCCCGCAAGTTCGACGGCGCGGCGGGCGGACGGCTGCGCGCTCTCTTCAACGCGGCCCAGGTGGAGACGTGCAGCGAGCCTCTGCTGCGCGCGGGCAAGGAGGCGGCCGCGGAGATGAGCGCGCCCATCCACACCCACGCGGGCGGCAACCTCATCGAGTTCCAGCGCATCATGGACGAGTACCGCAAGACCCCGGTGCGCTTCCTCGCCGACATCGGCTTCCTCGACGAGCGCACCCTGCTGGGTCACGTGGTGTTCACCACCGCGCACGAGTGGACGCGCTACCCCTTCGGGGACGACCTGCGGCTGCTCGTCGAGCGCGGGGCCACCGTCGGCCACTGCCCGTACAAGTACGCGAAGATGGCGATGACGCTGCGCTCCTTCCAGCGCTACCTCGAGGCCGGCGTCACGCTCGCGATCGGCACCGACACCTATCCGCTCGACATCGTCTCCGAATTGCGGTGGGCCTCGATCCTGGCCAAGGTCACCGACGGCAACTATCAGGCCGGGCTCGCGCGCGACGTGTTCAACGCGGCCACCATCGGGGGCTGCCGCTTCCTCGCCCGGGAGGATCTGGGGCGCCTCGCGCCCGGCGCCCGCGCCGACATCCTCCTCATCGACCTCGACCATCTGGGCGGGCCGGTCTACGCGGATCCGATCAAGGCTCTGGTGGACTCGGCGTCCGGGCGCGACGTCGACACCGTCATCGTGGCCGGGCAGGTGCTGGTGCAGGGCGGCCGCGCCACGCGGGTCGACGAGGACGCGGTCCTGGCGAAGGCGCGGGCGGCCACCGAGCACTACTGGAGCCGCGTGCCGGCGTGGCGCTGGGACGGCGCCGGCGTGGACCAGATCGTCCCGCCCGCCTTCCCGATCCGCCGGGCCGCCCGCTCGTGACGAAGCGGCAGCGGGTGATGGCCGCGCTGCGCGGGCAGCCGGTCGACCGGATCCCGCTCGCGTTCTGGCTCCACAATTTCAACACCGAGAACTCGGCGCGGGGCCTGGCCGACGAGACGCTCCGGCTGGCGCGCACCTTCGACTGGGACTTCCTCAAGCCGCAGTCGCGCGCGCAGTGCTTCGCCGAGATGTGGGGGCTGACCTACCGGCCCTCTCGCGAGACGGCGACGCCGTGTACGGTGACCCACACGCCGGTGGTCGACGCCGAGGACCTGGCCCGGCTGCCGGTGGCGGATCCGCGCGAGGGCGCGCTCGGCGAGCAGCTCGAGGCCCTGCGGCTCATCCGCGCCGCGGTCGGTCCGGACGTGCCCATCATCTGGACGGTGTTCGCGCCCCCCATGATCCTGCCCATGCTGACGCGGGGCGGCCGCGAGCAGGCCCTCGGGCTCCTGCGCGACGCGCCGCGCGAGAGCGCCCGTGCCTTCGACGTGATGGCCGAGACCCTCGCCGAGTACGCGCGGCTCTGCCTGGCCGAGGGCGCCGACGGTCTCTTCTACGCCACCAACGTGGCGACCCGGGCGCTGATGAGCGCGGAGGAGTGCCGGCGGTGGCAGCGGCGGTGGGACCTGCGCATCCTGAGATCGGCCGAGCGCGCCCCGTTCAATCTGCTCCACGTGTGCGGGGCGGGCATTCACGTCGACGAGTTCGCGGACTACCCGGTCACCGCCCTGAGCTTCGCCGCCGTTCCGGGCAATCCCACGCTCGCCGCCGCGCACGCCCGCACCGGACGCGCGATCGTGGGCGGGCTGCCCGCGAAGCCGGAGATCGCCGGTATGACCGAAGCGACCCTCGTCGCCCGCGCGGGCGCGGCCACGCGCGAGATGGGCGGCCGCTGGCTGCTCCTCGGGCCCGACTGCTCGGTCAATCCGGACACGCCGGCGCGCTTGATGCACGCGGTCGGCGCGGCGCTTCGGGACGGCGCGTCCTAGGGTCTGGAAGCGCTCGGAGCGCTGTGGTAGCATCCCCGCCACACCATCTCCTTCGCCGGAGGCGGGCATGGCTCTAGACACCGGCAAGATTCGCAACGTGGCATTCGTCGGCCATGGCGGGGTGGGGAAGACCTCCCTGGTCGAAGCCATTCTGTTCAGCTGCGGCGCGACCACGCGGCTCGGGCGGGTCGACGACGGCACGACCACCACCGACTTCGATCCCGACGAGATCAAGCGCAAGATCTCGCTCAACACCGCGGTGGCCTTCTGCGATCACCACGGCTATCGCCTGAACCTGATCGACACGCCCGGATACGGCGACTTCGTCGCCGACGCCCGCGCCGGCCTGCGCGTGGCCAGTGCCGCGGTGGTCGTGGTGGACGCGATCGCGGGGGTGCAGGTGCAGACCGAGAAGGTCTGGAAGTTCGCCAACGAGTACAACCTCCCGCGCGCGATCGTGATCAACCGCCTCGACCGCGAGCGCGCCGACTTCTTCCGCACACTCGAGTCGCTGCAGAAGCGCCTGAAGGGCCGCCTGGTTCCGCTGCAGCTGCCGATCGGCAGCGAGGCCTCGTTCCACGGCGTGGTGGACCTGATCACGATGAAGGCCCTCGTCTGGGCCGACGGCAAGATGAAGGAGGGCGAGATCCCCGGCGATCTCGCGGAGGCGGCGCGGTCGTACCGCGAGAAGCTGGCCGAGGCCGCCGCGGAGACCGACGACGACCTGCTCGCCAAGTATCTGGAAGAGGGCTCGATCGGCGAGGCCGAGATGCTGGAGGCGCTCCGCCGGGCCATCACCTCGGGTGACGTGGTGCCGGTGCTGTGCGCGTCGGCGACCCGCGGCATCGGGATCGCCCCGCTGCTCGACCTGATCGCCAAGGAGCTGCCGTCCCCGCTCGAGCAGGGGGCGGTCGAGGGCACCGATCCGCGCGCGAAGGCGACGGTGCAGCGCGCCCCCGATCCGAAGGCGCCGCTGTCGGTGCTGGTGTTCAAGACCATCTCGGATCCGCACGTGGGCAAGCTCTCGGTGTTTCGCGTCTATTCGGGGACCCTGCGCGCGGACAGCCAGATCTACAACGCCACCCGCGAGGGCCGCGAGCGCATCGGCCACCTGGGCTGGCTCTCCGGCAAGACCCAGAAGCCGGTGGAGTCCCTCGGCCCCGGCGAGATCGGCGTCGTGGCCAAGCTCAAGGACACGCTCACCGGCGACACTCTATGCGAGGAGGGCCATCCGGTGGGCCTGCCCGGCATCGTGTTCCCGGAGCCGGCCATCTCGTTCGCGATCCAGCCCAAGACCCGCGGCGACGAGGACAAGATCTCGACCGCGCTGCACCGGATGGCCGACGAGGATCCCACCCTGCACCACCACTACGACCCGGAGACGAAGCAATTGCTCGTCTCGGGCATCGGCCAGCTCCACGTGGAGGTGGTGGTCGAGCGGATGAAGCGCAAGTACAACGTGGACGTCTCGCTCCTGCCCCCGCGCATCCCCTACAAGGAGACGGTGAAGGGCCGCGCCGAGGTGCAGGGCAAGTACAAGAAGCAGACCGGTGGGCGCGGGCAGTACGGGGACACCTGGCTGCGCATCGAGCCGCTCACCCGTGGCGGCGGCTTCGAGTTCGTGGACGACATCTTCGGCGGCGCCATTCCCCGGAACTTCATCCCCTCGGTGGAGAAGGGCGTCCGCGACTGCATGAAGCGCGGCATCCTGGCCGGCTACCCGGTGGTGGACCTGAAGGTCACGCTCTACGACGGCTCCTATCACGACGTGGATTCCTCGGACATGGCCTTCCAGATCGCCGCGTCCATGGGGCTGCAGAAGGGCTTCATGGAGGCCAAGCCGTGCCTGCTGGAGCCGGTGGTGAACGTCGAGATCACCGCGCCCGCCGAGGGCGCCGGCGACGTCATCGGCGACATGAACGGCCGGCGCGGCCGCATCGTGGGCATGGAGCCCGACGGCGACGTGGTGTCGGTGCGCGCCCAGGTGCCGATGTCCGAGATGCTCACCTACGAATCCACCCTCCGCTCCATGACCGGCGGACGCGGCGGCTACTCGATGGAGTTCTCGCACTACGAGGAGCTGCCGAGCCAGCTCGCCGAGAAGGTGGTCGCGGCCCATCGCGCCGAGAAGGACAAGGCGCACTAGCCCCGCCCGCGCGGCGGGGGCGCGCTCGCCCCCATGTTCGTGACCCACGTCGAATGCACGGTGTGCGGCCACCGCCACCGGCCGGACGGCCTGCTGACGGTGTGCGCGAAGTGCGGCCAGATGCTGGCGGTGCGCTACGACCTGGCCCGCGTTGCCGCCGCCGTCACCAAGGACGCGCTCGCCCGCCGGCCGCCCGGCATGTACCGCTTCCGCGAGCTGGTTCCGCTGGGCGCGGACGAGGAGCCGGTCACTCTCGGAGAAGGCGGCACGCCGCTGCTGCCGCTGCCGCGCCTCGCCGCGCATCTGGGCCTGCGCCATCTGTGGGCCAAGGACGAGGGCCAGAACCCGACCGGCACCTTCAAGGCGCGCGGGCTCGGCATGGCCATCACCCGCGCGCGCACGCTCGGGGTGAAGGGGTTGATGATCCCGTCGGCGGGCAACGCGGGCGGGGCCGCCGCGGTGTACGGCGCGCGCGCCGGGGTCCCGGTGGCGGTGGTCGTGCCCCGCGACACGCCGGAGGCCGCGGTGGCCGAGGCCGCGCTGGCGGGCGCCCGCGTCTTCACGGTGGAAGGCACCATCGCCGACGCGGGCCGCGTCATCGCCGCGGCGGCCGGCCCGGTGGGCTGGTTCGATCTGGCCACGCTGAAGGAGCCGTACCGGCTCGAGGGCAAGAAGACGATGGGCCTCGAGCTGGCCGAGCAGCTCGGCTGGGACGCGCCCGACGTGCTCGTGTACCCGACCGGCGGCGGCACCGGGCTGGTCGGCATCGCCAAGGCGTACGAGGAGCTGACCGGAATGGGCTGGGTGACCGCGGCGCCGCCGCGCTTCATCGCGGTGCAGGCCGAAGGCTGCGCCCCGCTGGTGCGCGCCTGGGAGGACAAGGCCGAGACCACCACGCCCATCGAGCAGCCCTTCAC
>DATFYA010000033.1 GCA_035315345.1 Candidatus Methylomirabilota bacterium | reverse complement strand
CCCGAAGTCCTCGGTGTAGCCGACGAGGTCGGCCACCGCTCGGTCCTGCTTGACGCGGTCGCCGGTGGCCGCCCCCATCGTGTAGTCCACCACCATGCCGATGTGCTTGCGCCACAGCGGCAGGAACGCCTGCTCCGCCTCCGTGCCGTAGACCGAGCCGATCGCCTTGGCCACGTCCACCGAGTTGGCGTCGAGCGCGGCGGCGGCCGCCTCGAACTCGGGCTGGCGTCCGCCGAGCGCCGCGTTGGTGGCGGCGGCCGCGAGGTAGACGTGCTCGCTCAGCAGCGCGTTGAGGCCGACCCGCAGCCCCGCGGCCGGCGTGGAGGAGGTTGGCGGGTTCAGACGGGCCGCCCACACCGGGCTCACGCCCATCGCGGTCACCGCGGCCAGGGCCAGCCCACCGATCAGTCGAAGCACCGTGCGTGTCATGGTCGTTCTCCTTTCGCTGACTACTTGACTCGGATCTCACCGCGCATGGACTGATGCCGGTTGCAGAAGTACGGATAGACGCCGGGCTCGCGCAGCTCGACGCTGGCGGTCGCGCCCTTGCCGGCCAGCGCCGCGTCGAAGCGATCCTCGCGCCGCTCCGGAGTGCCCGACGTGACGGTGTGCGCGATGTCGTCCTGGTTCGTCCATGTGACCCTGGTGCCGGCCGGGACCTCGATCTGGCCGGGGGTGAACTGGAAGAGCCGCACCGTCACGCCCGACTGCGACGGCCCGGGCGCGGCCGCCCCGAGCGCGGCGACACCTGCCACCAGAGCCAGCGCCGTCCTGCCGATCCTCTTGCCGAATCCCTTGCCGCCCATCGCGTCCTCCTGTTCACCGGGTGTCCGGCGTCCGTCCTTCACCCCCTTCTACGGAAGACGGGTCGGGATCGGATTGCCCGGGCGGGCGAGCGGAGAAAACGAAAGCGGCGCGGGGGATTACCCCGCGCCGCCTGGAGGGTGGCGCCGGCTGGGAGCCGGAGGCTACGTGGAGCGGTAGTTGGTGAACTGGAGCGCGATGCCGAGGTCCTTGGCCTTCAGCATGGCGATGACCGCCTGCAGGTCGTCGCGGTTCTTGCCGGTGACGCGCACCTGCTTCTCCTGGATCGAGGCCTGGACCTTCAGCTTGGAGTCCTTGACCAGTCGCACGATCTCCTTGGCCTTCTCCATCGGCACGCCGTCCTGCAGCGTGACCTTCTGGCGGATGAGCCCGCCGCCCGCCGGCTCCGGGTCGTTGATGGTGAGGGCCTTGAGGTCGATGCCCCGGCGGTGGAGCTTGGACTGCAGGATGTCGAGCACCGCCTTGAGCTTCATGTCGTCGCTCGACGACAGCACGATGTCCATCTTCTCGGGCGTGATCTCGTTCTTGGCTCCCTTCAGGTCGTAGCGTGTCGTGATCTCACGTCGGGCCTGATCGATGGCGTTGGTGACCTCCTGCATGTCGATCTTGCACGCGATGTCGAAGCTGTTCTCGGCGGCCATCGGCGTCGGCGCCTCGCTAGCGCGGGTCGAGCGGCACCACCGCCGCGTCCTTCGGCGGCGTGAATGCGAACAGGGTGTCGCTCAGTCCCGGATTGATGACGACCTTGTTGAAGGTCATGGTCACGGTGTTCTGGAACTGGTCGTAGAGCACCGCCTCGCGGACCACGTAGTCCTTCGGATCCACCGCGATCACCAGGCGGGTGAGCAGCGGGGTGGGCTGCTTCGGGGTGAGGTCGAGCACCGGCCGGCCGGCGCCGTCGCGCGGGTTCGCCGGGTTCAGGAAGCGCACCGTGAACTCCTGGCGGATCTTGCCGAGGCCGGAGAGGAAGCTGCCCGCGGGCCCGGCCAGCGCCTTGGGCGCGTTGCCCTTGTTGACCTGGTTCAGCTCGGGCGTGTAGACCCACAGCGAGGTCCCGTCGGAGACGATCTGCTGCGGCGCCGGGCTCTTGTAGTCCCAGCGCATCTTGCCGCCCTTCTTGAGCAGCACGGTCCCCTCGGCCTTGATGTCCTGACCCAGGCTCTTGTTGCGGGCGGTCTGGACGAACTCGGCGCGGAGGTCGGTGATCTTGCCGTACGTGGACTCGACGCCGGTGACGACCTCGTCGAGGGACTGGGCGTGGGCGGAGCTCGGCAGGCAAAAGGCACCGAGCAGACATGCGAGGAGGAAGCACCAACCCGCTCTTTGGTTCTTATTGCTCGCCTCGCCTTCGGCTTCAGCTCGCACTGCGGCCTCGCTTGGCCAGGTACTCGGGACCGACGAGGATCTCGCGCGGCTTGGCTCCCTGCCCCGGCCCGATGATGCGGTCCTGCTCCATCATATCGATGAAGCGCGCGGCCTTGGGGTAGCCGAGGCCGAGACGCCGCTGCAGGAACGAGATGGACGCGGCCCGCTGCGCCACCACGAGGTTCACCGCGTCCCAGTACACGTCGTCGCGGTCCTCGCCACCGCCGCCACCCCCGCCCGCTTCCTCGGCGGGCAGCTCCACCGTCTCGTAGACCGCGGAGCCCTGGGTGCGGAGGAACTCGCACATGGCCTTGACCTCCTTGTCGGAGACCCAGGAGCCGTGCACGCGCATCTGCCGGCTCGCCCCGGGCGGCACGAAGATCATGTCGCCGCGGCCCAGCAGCTGCTCGGCCCCGTTGCTGTCGAGCACCGTCCGCGAGTCGACCTTCGACGCCACCTGGAAGGCGATGCGGGTCGGGAAGTTCGCCTTGATGAGCCCGGTGACCACGTCCACGGATGGCCGCTGGGTGGCGACGATCAGATGGATGCCGACCGCTCTCGCGATCTGGGCCAGGCGGATCAGCGAGTTCTGCACCTCGCCCGCCGAGACCATCATGAGGTCGGCGAGCTCGTCGACCACCACCACCCAGTAGGGCAGCCGCTCCTCGGGCGGCACTTCCTTGTTGTAGCCCTCGATGTTGCGGACCGCTTTCGCCTGCAGCTGCTTGTAGCGCGCGTCCATCTTGCCCACGATCCACTTCAGCCGCGCCGAGGCCTCCTTGGCGTCGGTGACCACCGGCGCGAGCAGGTGCGGAATCTTCTCGTACACGCCCAGCTCGAGCCGCTTCGGGTCGATCAACAGGAAGCGCACATCCGCCGGCGTGGCCTTGTAGAGCAGCGAGCAGATCATGGTGTTGAGGCCGACCGACTTACCGCTGCCCGTGGAGCCCGCGATGAGCAGGTGCGGCATCGCGGCCAGGTCCGCGATCACCGGATTGCCGGTGGTGTCCTTGCCGAGGGCCAGCGGCAGCCGGCCCTTGGTGGCCACGAACTCCTGGCTCACCAGGATCTCGCGCAGGTAGACGGTGGCGGTCTCCGGGTTCGGCACCTCCACCGCCACCGTGCCGCGCCCGGGAATGGGCCCCACGATGCGCACCGCCGCGACCTTCATGGCCAGGGCCAGGTCGTCGGCCAGGTTCACCACCTGGCTCACCTTCACGCCGGAGGCGGGCTCGAACTCGTAGGAGGTGATGACCGGGCCGGGGCTCGCCTGCACGATGTGGCCGTCCACGCCGAAGTCGTGCAGCTTCTTCTTCAGCGTCTGCGCGTTGGTCTCCAGCTCCTCGCGCGTGCGCGACAGGGACGAAGCCGGCGGCGCGGCCAGCAGGCCGACCGCGGGCAGCTTGAACGCCTGCTCGCCGCCCTTGCCGAAGTCGAACGTCTCCTGCCACGCGAGCCCCTTCTCGGCGAGCCCCGACTTGGCCTTGGGCGGCTCCTTCACCACGAGCTTGGGCGCCTCGGGCTCGGCCGACGGCCAGGCCGCGGCGGCCACCGCGGGCACCGGCACATCCGCGACCGCAGCGGCGGCGCTGCGCTCCTTCCTCGTCTCGGGCCGGCGCCCGCGTCCGAAGCGGGCGCGGAGCATGCGCGAGAGCACGCTGTACGGGATGCGGGTGACGAACAGCACGCCGAGCGGGATCAGCGCGAGCAGGATGATCCAGGTGCCGACCGTGCCGATCGAGAGGCGCAGCCCCTCCGACACCGCCCAGCCCACGAGGCCGCCCTTGTGGAGACGATACTGGCCGAGCGTGTCCGAGGCGCGAGCCAGCATGCCGGTGGCGCTCACGAGCAGGATCGCGAGACCGACCGCGGCCTGCCAGCCGTGGGCCACCCGGGGCCGCACGAAGGCCGACACGCCGTACAGCGCCAGCAGCACCGGGAACAGATAGCCGCCGTAGCCGAAGGCGTGGAACGAGGCCCAGCCGAGCCAGCCGCCGACCGGCCCCACCGGGCTCGACTGATCGAGCCGATGGAGCATGGGATCGTACGCGTACAGGGCCACGAACCCGAACCCGGCCAGGGCGAGGGCCAGGATGCCCTTGGCCTCCCGGACCCAGCGGCCGGGCTCGCCCTTGGGTCTGCGCGGGGCCGCAGGCCGGCGCTTCGCGGCGCCGTCGCTCGAGGCGTCGCGCGCCGGCTGGCCGTTCCGATTCGGGCTGCGGTCCGGCACCATCTTCTCGATCGTCGCCTTCTCGGCCATCACACCTCCAGGATCACGGGCAGCACCACCGGCTTGCGCTGGAACCGCTGGTTGATGAAGCGGCGCGCGGCGCTGCGCACCATCGCGCCCACCAGCTCGCGATCGAAGGCCGGCGGCGCGACGCTCGCGTTGGATTTGGGCTCCTGCCGCGTGGCCAGGGCCTCCCGCACCGCGCCCTTCACCTCGTCCATCAGGGCGTCCGCCTCCTTCATGTAGACGAACCCGCGCGAGGCGATCTCGGGTCCCGCCACGATCGAGCCGGTGACGCGATCGACGGTGAGCGCGATCACCAGCATGCCCGCCTCGGCCAGCAGCTGCCGGTCGCGGAGCACCACGCTGCCGACATCGCCGACGCCCTTGCCGTCCACCAGCACCGGGCCCGCGGGGTACGGGCCCAGCACCCGCGCCCCCGACGCGGTGACCTCGAGGCCCCAGCCGTCCTCGATCAGGAAGATGCGATCCTTCGGGATGCCGACGCCCTCGGCCAGCCGCGCGTGCTGCAGCAGATGCCGGTACTCGCCGTGCACCGGCACGAAGTACCGCGGCCGGGTGAGTGCCAACATCTCCTTGAGGTCCTCCTGGCTCGCGTGGCCGGAGACGTGGACGAACGCCACGTCCTCCCACAGCACCTCGGCGCCGCGGCGCAGCAGCGCGTTGATCACGCGCCCGAGCACGCGCTCGTTGCCCGGGATCACCCGGGAGGAGAAGATCACCAGGTCGCCGGTGCCGGCCTGCACGTACTTGTGCTCGCCCGCCGCCATCAGCGAGACCGCCGAGTTGGGCTCGCCCTGGCTGCCGGTCGAGAGGATGACCTGTCGCTGCGCGGGCAGCTCGGCCAGATCCTCCAGCGGCCGGATCAATCCCTCCGGCACCCGCAGGTAGCCCAGCTCGGTGGCCACCGCGACGTTGGCCACCATGCTGCGCCCGAGGAGCGCGACGTGCCGCCCGCAGCGCGCGGCCAGGTCGAGCACCTGCTGGATCCGGTGGATGTGCGAGGCGAACGTGGCGACGATGATGCGCCCCGACGCCTCCGCGAAGCGGCCGGCCAGGGCCCGCCCCACCTCGGTCTCCGAGCCGGTGTGGCCCGGCCGCCCCACGTTCGTCGAGTCCGAGCAGAGCGCGAGCACGCCCCGCTCGCCGAGCGCGGCGAAGCGCGAGTAGTCGGGCTGCTGGTGGTCCACCGGCCGGCGGTCGAGCTTGAAGTCGCCGGTGTGCACCACGGTGCCGACCGGCGTCTCGATGGCCAGGCCGATGCCGTCGGCGATCGAGTGGGTCACCCGGATCGGCTCGACCGTGAAGCCGCCGACGACGATGCGATCGCCCGGGGCGTAGGACCGGAGGTCGGCCTGCTCCAGCAGTTCGTTCTCGGCCAGCCGGTGCCGCGCGATGGCCAGCGTCAGCGGCGTGCCGTAGACCGGGACCGGGAACTCGCGCAACAGGTACGAGAGCGCGCCGATGTGGTCCTCGTGGCCGTGGGTCAGGATCACCGCCCGGAAGGCCGCGCGGTGCTCCCGGAGGTAGGTGAAGTCGGGGATCGCGAAGTCCACGCCGGGCATCTCGTCGTCGGGGAAGAGCAGGCCGCAGTCCACCGCGAGGATGTCAGGGCCGCTTTCCACCAGCATCATGTTGAGCCCGATCTCGCCGAGACCGCCCAGCGGGATGAGCCGCACGGCGGGCTCGCCGGGCGTATCGATGGGAACGGGCTCTGGTCTGTAAGTGGTGTTCACGACGGCCTTTTGATCGTACCACCGGGGCGGCGGCGGGCCCAAGGAACGGGACGGCTCCCGCCCGGCTGCATCATCGAGCTTTACGACCGATCCGGACCGTTACCCCTGCGCCGACCCGTCCGGTACGGCGGCCAGCCGGGCGAACTCGGCCAGCGACAAGCTCTCCGCCCGGCGGCCCGGATCGATGCCCGCCTCCCGAGCCAGCCGGCGGGCCCGATCGGCGGAGATCGCGAGCCCGGCGGCCAGCGCGTTCGCCAGGCTCTTCCGGCGCTGGCTGAACGCAGCCCGAACCACCGCGCCGAAGCGGGAGGGATCGGCGATCGGGACCGGCGGCTCGCGATGCGGCTCGAGGTGGATGACCGCCGACTCCACCTGGGGTGGCGGGCTGAAGGCCCCCGGCGGCACCGAAAACGCCAGCCGCACCGATGCGGCGGCCTGGGTCAGGACCGACAGCGCGCCGTAGGTCTTGCTGCCGGGCGCCGCCGCCACCCGCTCGGCGACCTCCTTCTGGAGCATCAGCGCCATCGCGTCGACCTGCGGGCCGGCATCCACCAGAGCGGCGAGGATCGGCTTGCCCACGCTGTACGGGAGGTTGCCGACCACGACCACGCGTCCCTCCGGATGGGGCACGAGGGCCCGGAGGCGGCCGGCATCGAACCGGCGGGCGTCGGCGTGGCGAATCTCCACGTGGGGCGCGCCCGCGAAGCGGGCCTGCAGCGAGCCGACCAGCTCCGGGTCGATCTCCAGCGCGATCAGCCGCCCGGCGCGCGAAGCCAGCGCCTCGGTCAGCGCGCCCCGCCCGGGGCCGATCTCGACCACCAGGTCGCGCGCGGTCGGCCGCACCAGATCGAGGAGGCGGTCGACGACGGAGCGGTCGCGGAGGAAGTGCTGCCCGAGCGCACGGGTGCGCCCGCGCGTCGCGGGCCGCCGTGCCGGCGGGGACGCCGCCGCGCGCGCGTTTCGCCGCGGGCTCACCCCGCCCGCGCCTGGCGCGCGTGGAGGTCCTGCAGGAGGGCGCGGTAGACCTCGCGCACGCGGACCGCGGTCTGCTCGCGCGTGCCGGAGTTGTCGATGACGTAGTCGCCGTAGCGGGCCTTGACCGCGAGCGGCATCTGGCTGGCGATGCGCGCCCGGGCCGCCTCCTCGGTGCAGCGGTCACGCTCCACGAGCCGCCGCAGCTGGGTGGCGGGGTCGGTGGTGACGATGACCACGCGATCCATGTTCTTGGTGCCGCCCGACTCGACCAGCAGCGCCGCGTCCCAGATCAGGAGCCCGTCGAAACCGGCGCGCTCCAGATCGGCCATGATCTGCTCGAAGCGCCGCCGGATCGCCGGATGGGTGATCGCCTCGAGCCGCTTGCGCCGGGCCGCGTCCGGGAAGACGATCTCGCCCAGCCGCGCGCGGTCGAGGCGGCCGTCGGGCTTCAGCACCTCCCGGCCGAACTCGGCCACGATCTGCGCGTGGGCCGGCGTGCCCGGCTCCACGACCTCGCGGGCGAGCGCGTCCGCATCCACCACGCGGACGCTCGGCCCGGCGAGGAGCGCGGTGACCGTGCTCTTGCCGGTGGCGATGCCGCCGGTGAGGCCGACGAGCAGGAAGCGCCTCATACCGCCGCCCAGTCGTCGCCGACCTTGACGTCGACCTTGAGCGGCACGTCGAGCGGCAGCGCGGACTCCATCACCTCGACCGTCAGCGTGCGCAGCCGCTCCACCTCCGCGGCGGGCGCCTCGAAGAGCAGCTCGTCGTGAACCTGCAGCAGCATCCGGCTCTGCAGGCCTTCGGCGCGCAGCCGCTCCGCCATCCGCACCATCGCGATCTTGACCAGGTCGGCCGCGGTCCCCTGGATGGGCGCGTTGGTGGCCATGCGCTCGCCGAAGCCGCGGAGGTTGGGGTTGCCGCTGCGCAGCTCCGGCAGGTAGCGCCGGCGGCCGAGCAGCGTGGTGACGAAGCCGCGCTCGCGGGCCTCCGCGACCGTGCGCGTGAGGTACGCCTTGACCTTGGGATGCCGCGCGAAGAAGCGATCGAGGAACTCCTGGGCCTGCCTGGTCGAGATGTCGAGGCCGCGCGAGAGCCCGAACGCGGTGACCCCGTAGATCACCGAGAAGTTCGTGGTCTTGGCGATGTCGCGCTGCTCGTCGGTCACCGCGTCGAGCGCCACGCCGAACACCTCGGAGGCGGTGCGCGCGTGGATGTCCTCGCCGCGGCGGAACGCCTCGACCAGGCTCTCCTCGCCCGAGACATGGGCCAGGATGCGCAGCTCGATCTGCGAGTAGTCGGCGGCCAGGAACCGCCAGCCCGCCTCGGGCACGAAGGCGGCGCGGATGCGCCGGCCCAGCTCGGTGCGCACCGGGATGTTCTGGGCGTTTGGGTTCGACGACGACAGCCGTCCCGTCGCGGCCACCAGCTGGTTGAACGAGGTGTGGATGCGATCGGTCACCGGGTTCACCAGGGTGGGCAGGGCGTCGGCGTAGGTGGACTTGAGCTTGGCGAGCGTGCGGTGCTCGACGATGCGGGCGGGCAGCTCGTGGCCGATGGCCAGCTGCTCCAGCACGTCGGCGTCGGTCGAGTAGCCGGTCTTGGTGCGCTTCACCGGCGGCAGCTTGAGCTTCTCGAACAGGATGTAGGCGAGCTGCTTCGGCGAGCCGATGTTGAACTCCTCGCCGGCCAGCTGATAGATCTCCCGAGTCGTCCGGTCGAGGTGGATCTCCAGCTCGCGCGAGAACTCGCCGAGCCGCGCCCGGTCCACCCGGATGCCGTGGCGCTCCATGTCGGCCAGCACCGCGATCAGCGGCCGCTCGATGTCCTCGTAGAGGCGCAGCAGCCCGACCTCCTCCAGCGCGCGCGGGGCCATGGCCCAGAGGTCGCCGATCCAGCGCGCTCGCGTACCCGCGCGCGCCACCCCCGGGCCCTGGCCCAGCAGCTCGGCGCAGACCTCCTCGAGCTTGTAGTTGGTGCGCGCGGGATTGAGCAGGTATGCCACGACCGCGGTGTCCTCGAGCGGTGGCAGCGCGGCACCGCGAGCCAGCCACCACTCGGCCAGCGCCTTCACATCGTGACCGATCAGCGTGCGCCCGGCCAGCCCCTCCACGACCCACCGGCAGCCGTCGTCCGCCACGCTGCCGCAGATCACCACCGCGGCGCCCGCGGCCGCGTGATACAGGCCGATCTCCCGCACCGTGGGATCCGGCGGCGCCGCATCCCCCACCCACTCCACCGCGATCGGCTCGCCCGCCGGCACCTCCGCCAGGAAGCGCGCGAGGCCCTCCGCGTCCCCGATCGTGGGCGTCTCGTCACCGCCCGCTTCGGGCGCGGGCTGGGCCGGCAGCTGGCGCAGCAGGGTGTAGAACTCCATCTCGGTCCAGAGGGTGCGCAGCCGGTCCCAGTCCGGCTCGCGCCGGCGCACCATCTCGAGGTCGAGGGTGATCGGCACCCGCGTGCTCACCGTGGCCAGCTCGCGGGAGAGCAGCGCCTGCTTGCGGTTGGCCGCGAGCGTCTCGCGGAGCTTGCCGGGCACCAGCGACAGGTTCTCGTACAGGCGCTCCACCGAGCCGAACTGACCGATCAGCTTGGCCGCCGTCTTCTCCCCCACCCCGGGCACGCCCGGAATGTTGTCGATGGAGTCGCCCATCAGGGCCAGGATGTCCGGGATCTGCGCGGGCTCCACGCCCCACTTGGCCTTCACCGCCGCCTCGTCGTAGACGACGCGATCGCCGCCGCGTCCGGTGGTCGAGAACACCCGCACCCGCGGGCTCACCAGCTGGAGCATGTCCTTGTCCGAGGTCACCAGCACGACGTCGAGCGGCCGGTCACGCACCTGCTCGACCACCGTGCCCAGCACGTCGTCGGCCTCGAAGCCGGGCACCTCGAGCACCGGCACGTGGAGGGCCTCGAAGAGCGTCTTGACCCGTGGGATCTGGACGCGGAGATCGTTGGGAGTCGGCGCGCGCGTCTCCTTGTAGGCCGCGAACTGCTCCTCGCGGAACGTCTTGCCGGGCGGATCCCAGGCCACCGCGAAGAAGTCGGGGCTGTCCTCGCGCAGGAGCTTCCAGAGCATGGTGGACATGCCGAAGACGGCATGGCTCGGCTCTCCGCGGGAGGTGGAGAGGAAGGGCAGCGCGTGGTAGGCGCGGAACAGGAAGCCGGGTCCGTCGAGGATGAAGAGGCGTTCGGTCATGCCGGCACGACGGGATCATACACCGGGCGGCGCAACGTTTTCCCTCGACAGAAATCCGCGGCGGCGTCTACGGTTGAAGACAGCAGGCTCGCGCGGTCGACCGATACCAGAACGAGGAGACCCCGGTGACTGGAGATCGATTCCTGGTGGAAGGCGGCCATCCGCTCCGCGGGACGGTGACGCCGGCCGGCAACAAGAACGAGGCCCTGCCCGTGCTCGCGGCCTGCCTGCTCGTGAAGGGGGAGGTGGTCGTCGACAACGTGCCGCGCATCCGGGACGTGGCCGCGCTGCTGGAAGGGCTGCGCCACCTGGGGGTGGAGGTCGCGCTCGACGACCGGGGCACCGCGCGGCTGGACGCGACCCATCTGAAGGGCCACGATCCCGACCCGACGGTGATGTCGCGCCTGCGCGGCTCGGTGCTGCTGGCGCCGGGACTCCTCGCCCGCACCGGCCGCGCGGTGCTGCCGCCGCCGGGCGGTGATCGGATCGGCCGGCGGCGGCTCGACACCCATCTCCTCGCGCTGACCGGCCTCGGCGCGCGGGTCGAGCCGGGCCCGGCGCTCCACCTGACCCTCGACGGCCGCTTCCAGGGCGCCGAGATCTTCCTCGACGAGGCGAGCGTGACCGCCACCGAGAACGCGGTGATGGCCGCCGCGCTGGGCGACGGCACCACCCGCATCCTGAACGCGGCCAGCGAGCCGCACGTCCAGGGATTGTGCCACTTCCTCAACGGCCTGGGCGCGCGCATCGGCGGCATCGGCACGAACCAGCTCACGATCGACGGCGTGCGCGACCTCGGGCCCGGCCGCCATCGCCTCGGCCCGGATCACATCGAGATCGGGTCCTTCGTGGCCCTGGCCGCCATGACCGGCGGACACCTGAAGATCCGCGACGTGGTGCCCGACGATCTGCGAATGATCCGACTCGCCTACCAGCGCCTGGGCGTCGAGACGACGCTCGAGGGCACCACCCTGGTGGTGCCCGGCCCGCAGCAGCTGCGCATCGCCGTCGAGGCCGACGGGGCCATCCCCAAGGTGGACGACGCGCCGTGGCCCGGGTTCCCGGCCGATCTCACCTCCCTCGCGCTGGTGCTGGCCACCCAGAGCCACGGCACCGTGCTGATCCACGAGAAGCTCTTCGAGAGCCGCCTGTTCTTCGTGGACAGCCTGATCGCGATGGGGGCGCGGATCGTGCTCTGCGATCCACATCGGGCGGTGGTGGTAGGACCCAGCGAGCTGCGGGCCGCGCCGATCGTGTCGCCCGACATCCGGGCCGGGATGGCCCTGATCGGAGCCGCGCTCTGCGCGCGCGGAACCTCGGTGATCATGAACGCACACCAGGTGGACCGCGGCTACGAGCGGATCGACGAGCGCCTCCTCGCGCTGGGCGCGCGCATCACCCGCGACGCGGGGGCCTGATTCAGATCGGGATGACGACGCGGTCGAACAGCGCGCGCACCCAGGTGGTGCGGCGCCGGTAGTCCTCGAGAAAGTCCTTCCGCGACGGGTAGTCCAGCGTCTTGGCCAGCCGGGCCGGGTTCGGACCCGCCACCTCGAGGGTGTCCGACGGCCGCGTGCCGAAGAGGCGCAGTCCGAGGGAGACGCGCCGCAGGAACCGGTACTGAGCGGCCAGCGTGTCGGCGTCGGCGGCCGGCAGCAGCCCGGCCGCCCCCATCGCCCGTATCGCGGGCAGCGTGCTGGCGCGACGGATCGCCGGATGCCGGGCCCCGTGCCGCAGCTGCAGCGCCTGGGTGGTGAACTCCACGTCCACCAGCCCGCCGCGCCCGAATTTGACATGCAAGCGCCCGGGCGTCTCCTTGCCCAGCTCCCGCTCCATGCGGTCGCGGAGCATGCGCATCTCCCTCAGGTCCGGCGGCGGCGCGTCGGGGCCGTAGAGCAGTCCGCGGATCCGACGGCGCACCGACCGGCCGAGCGCGGGGTCGCCGCCCACCAGCCGGGCGCGGGTCAGCGTCTGGCGCTCCCAGGGATCCGCCCATTCGCGGTAGTAGCGCTCGAGCGCCTCGTCGCTGGAGGCGAAGCCGCTGCCCTTGGAGCCCGGGCGCAAGCGCAGGTCCACCGGAAAGACGATGCCCGCCGCGGTGATGTCGCCGAGCCAGCCGGTGAGCGACTCGACGGTGCGGTCGTAGAAGACGTGGGCCTCCACCGCCTCGGCGCCGTCGGTGACGCCGGCTCCGCCGTAGATCACGAACAGGTCCAGGTCGGAGCCGGTGGTCAGCTCGCGGCCGCCGAACTTGCCGAGTCCGATGATGGCGGCGGGGACCAGCCGGCCCGCCGGATCGCGCGGGACGCCGAAATGCTCGACGGTCTCCTCGAGCGCGAGCGTCCAGGCCACCGCGAGCGCGGCCTCGGCCAGCGCGGTCATCTCCCGCGAGAAGCGCTCGGCGTCGGTCACCCCGAGTAGCATGCGCCACGTGATCGCCAGCTCCTCGGCCTGCTTGAGCCGCCGCAGCCGGTCCTTGCGCTCCGCCGGATCGAGCCGGGGCGCCAGCACCGCGGCCAGATCGGCGCGGAACTCGCGCTTGCTCCGATGCGCCGCGAAGGTCTCCGGGCTCGCGAGCCCGTTGAGCAGCTCCGGCTGGGCCATCAAGAGCTCGGTGAGCAGCTCGCCGCGCGCGCAGAGCCGCACCAGGTTGGTGAGCAGGTCCGGCCGGTCGGCCAGCAGCTCCAGATAGGCGGTCCGCGGGCCGGCGGCCGCGACGAACCGCTCGAGCTGGGCGAGGGCCTCGTCGGGATCGGGGCTCTGCCAGAGCGCGTCGAGCAGCACCGGAAAGAGGCGGGCGATCGCGCGGCCCGCCGCGGCCGGATACGGAATGAGGGGACGACCTTCCAGGACGAGCCGGAGGTTCTGGCGCGCGCGGTCGGGATCCGTGAAGCCGGTGGCCTTGAGCGCGGTGTAGGTCGGGATGCGCACCGGCGGGGCCGCCGCGGCGGGCGCCGCCGCGAAGAAGTCACGGAACGCGCGGTGCACCAGCGTGGTGATGCGGCGGTGACGCGCCAGGAACTCGCGGGCCGCCGCGGCGGGTGGCCGCGCGATGCCCATGCGCCGGGCGAGCAGGCCGAGCGCGCGCCGCTCCTCGGGCAGCGTGTGGATCTGGAACTCGTTGACGAGCTGCAGCCGGTGCTCGACGGTGCGCAGGTACACCAGCGCGTCGCCCAGCTCGCGCCCGAGCGCGGGCGGCAGATAGCCGCGCTCGGTCAAGCGGAAGATCGCGCGCAGGCTGTTGCGCTCGCGCAGCCACGGATCGTCGCCGCCGTAGAGCAGCTGCAGTGCCTGCACCAGGAACTCCACTTCGCGGATGCCGCCGCGGCCGAGCTTGACGTTGCGGTGCTCGGCGTCCTTGCCGCGCAGCGAGCGGTCGATCTGCGTCTTCATCCCGCGCACCTCGCCCACGATCGCGGGATCGAGTCCCGGACGGTACACGAACGCGCGGACCGCCTCGAAGAAGCGGGCGGCCACCGCGGGATCGCCCGCGGCCGCGCGCGCCTTGATGAGGGCCTGGCGCTCCCAGAGCGCGGCGCGATCGGCGAAGTACGCGCGGTAGCCGGCGATGGACAGGATCAGGGCGCCCGAGCGGCCCTCCGGCCGCAGGCGCAGGTCGACGCGGAAGACGTGGCCCTCCTCGGTCACCGACTCGAGGGCCTCCACGATGCCGCGCACGCCCTGGGCGAAGAACTCGCCGTTGGCGACGCGTCCCGCCTCGCCCCCCGCGGTCTCACCGTCCTCGCCGTAGACGAAGATCGGATCGATGTCCGAGGAGTAGTTGAGCTCCTCGCCACCCAGCTTGCCCATCCCGATCACCGCGAGGCCGGTGGGCTCGCCGTCGGGGCCGATGGGCGGACCGTAGAGCGTCTCGAGCCGCGCGCGCGTCCAGTCCCAGGCCGCGGCGAGGCACACGTCGGCCAGGTGCGACAGCTCCTCGGTGGTGACGGTGAGATCGGCGTCGCCCAGGATATCGCGGCTGCCGATCCGCAGCAGCTGGCGATACTTGAAGCGCCGCAGCGCGTTCATCCTGGACTCGGGCCGATCGACGACCCGCAGGCTCGCGGCCAGATCCGCCGCGAGCTCGTCGACCAGCCACTGTCGCATCGTCCGCGGCTCGAGCAGCCAGGGCAGCAGGGTCGGATATCGCCGCAGCGTGTCGGCGAGGAACTGGCTGGTACCTCCCAGCCGGGCGAGCAGATGGATGGCGCCGGGATGGCTGGTGATGAGCCGGAGGAACGCGACGTGCTCCCCCTGCGCGGCCAGGCGCTCGAGGTTGTTCAGCGCCATGTCCGGATCGGGGGCGTCGGCGAGCGCGGCGAGCAGCCCCGGCAGCGCGGGGGCGAGCAGCGCGGCCTCCCGCGGCGTCGGCGTGAGCGCGTGCAGGTTGCGCAGCGCGGCCGCCGGCTCCGCGAACCCGGCCCGCTTCAGGTACTGGATCGCGCGCCGATCGTCCGGCGCCGCCGCGAGCAGGTCGACGGCTCGCGGTTGTCCGCCATCCGCACCCGGCCGACCGCCGACCGGGAGAGTGCGGGGGCCATGCAGGTCGACGGCCCGCGGTTGTCCGCCATC
>DATFYA010000032.1 GCA_035315345.1 Candidatus Methylomirabilota bacterium | reverse complement strand
GGCGGGGCGGCCACGGCGGGGCCTCTGCGCGCAAGCGCTCATCGGGGCGGGGCGGCCACGGTGGGGCCTCTGCGCGCAAGCGCTCATCGGGGCGGGGCGGCCACGGCGGGGCCTCTGCGCGCAAGCGCTCATCGGGGCGGGGCGGCCACGGTGGGGCCTCTGCGCGCAAGCGCTCATCGGGGCGTGGCGGCCACGGCGGGGCCTCTGCGCGCAAGCGCTCATCGGGGCGTGGCGGCCACGCCGGAAACTCTGCGCGCAAGCGCTCATCGGCAAGCTGGCCTATCGGATCTTCTTGATCAGGACGAAGATGAACAGCAGGGTGACCGGCAGCGCGGTCGCGAAGACGCCGACGCCCCAGTCGATCTTGCCGACCTTGAAGGTGTAGCGATAGGCGAGCGTGGCCAGCACGTGGGTGGAGTCGCCGGGGGCGCCGCCGGTCATGAGCCACACATTGGTGAAGTCGCCCATGGTGAAGACCATGGAGAGCAGCGAGCAGATCAGGTAGATGCCGGCGAGCAGCGGGACTGAGACGTAGCGGAAGGTCTGGAGCGTCCCCGCCCCGTCGATGGCGGCCGCCTCGTAGAGCTGGCGCGGGATGCCCCGGCGGGCCGCGAGCAGGATCACCGTCCAGAACGGCAGGTACTTCCAGATGTGAAATAGGATCAGGGCGGTCATCGCGGTCCAGCGCGAGGCCAGCCAGTGGTGGGTCCCGAGCCCCAGGTCCTCGGTGATCAGGTTCAGGATGCCCCACTGCGAGGACATCATCCACCGCACGGAGAGGATGCCGGGCAGCACCGGGATCGCCCACGGCAAGAGGAAGATCGCGGACAGGAAGCGGGTGCTGCGGCTGTCGTCGTCGAGCAGGCCCGAGAGGAGCAGGGCCAGGAACAGCTTCAGGTTGACCGCGATGCCCACGTAGACCAGCGTGTTGACCACGGTCTGCACGTAGATCGGGTCGTTGAACAGGACCTCGTAGGTGTAGCGGTCGAGGGCCTGGGTGACCTCGAAGTAGAGCGGGTAGACGACGAAGGCGAGGAACAGCAGGATCAGGGGCAGCGAGAAGAGCAGCCCCTGCAGATTGCGTGACCGCGGCGACAGGGCGTCTGCCGCCGCGGTCACGGACCGCGCGATCAGCCCACGCGGGCTGGCCGAGACCAGGCCGTTGGCCACCGGCTCGACTCCGCGATCACCGCCACTGCGCGACGATGGTCTTGATGCGGCCGATGGCCTCGTCGGCGGCCTTGTCGGCCGGCCACTTGTCGACGTTGGTGCGCGACATCGCCTTGCCCCACACGTTCTCGGCGTAGATCTGCGAGTTCGCCGGGTTCTTGTAGTGCTCGAACACGCGCGTGGGTCGCTCGAGATAGATGCGGGTCACGGTCGGCAGATGCGGATCCACCGACCCGCCCTTGCCGGCCTGGCCCTTGGCGAAGAACGGGTCGGCGGCCACGTCCTTGAACGCGGGGAACCACCGCCCGTTGGCGCCCTTGATGTACTCGCCGAAGCGCTTCGGCTCGAGCACGAACTTGATGAAGTCCTTGGCCAGCGGTACGTCCTTGTTGGCGGAGTCCTTGGGGATGAGGATGGTCTTGACCGCCACCATGTAGGTCGGCTTCTTGCCGTCCGGGCCGTCCGGCCACTCGATGGTGGCCGACTTGTTGAAGTAGTTGTCCGGGTTGTTGAAGAACTGGTGCGCCGGGATGGATACGGAGGGATTCGGGGTCATCACGATCGACTTCGAGTGGAAGTTGGCGTTGTTGTCGCCGTCCGACCAGTTCAGCGTGTCCGGCGGCACGTAGCCCGAGTTGAACATGTCGGCGAAGAACTTCAGCGTCTTGACGATGGCGTCGCGGTTGGCGCCCTGCTCGGCCACCACCTTGCCGTCCTCAGAGAACACGGTGCCCCCGAAGGACAGGAGCGCCATCTCGAAGTTGTAGATGGTGTCGGTGGCGCTGGAGGACTCGGTCATCCCGAGGCCGTAGACCTTGCCGTACTTGGTCGGGTCCTTCTTGCGCAGCGCCTCCTGGGCCTTCTTCCAGAAGTCCCAGTACCCGTTCCAGTCCATGGGGATCTTGGCGGGATCGTCGTTCATCCCCGCCTCCTTCACCAGATCGCGCCAGTAGTGGATGTGCATGGTCTGGCACTCGATGGGGACGCCGTAGTAGGCCCGCTTCTTGGCCACGTTGTCGTACACGTGCGCCACCGGCAGGAACTTCTCGATGTAACGCGGTTTCAGCTCGTTGATCACGTCGGTGGTCTCGACGAGCTTGCCCTCCCACGCGTACTTGGGCATGACCTCCCAGTCGTTGTAGAAGCAGAAGGCCACGTCGGGGCCGCGGCGGGCGGCCATCGCGCTGTGGATCTTCTTGAGGAGGTCCTCCTGGATCGTGAAGGAGATGTCGAGGTCGACGTTCCGGGCCTTGCGGAACTCGTCGGCGATCTTCAACATCGCCTCGTCCTCTTCCTTGTAATAGCCGCGGTTCCACCAGACGGTGAGCTTCTTCTGCTGGGCGCGCGACACCACCGGGAAGCCGAGCGCTCCGGACGCGGCGGCGGCCCCGGCGGCGGTCTTCAGGAATTGGCGGCGGGTGTGAGCCATCAGTCCTACCTCCTTTGGCAGGGGGGAGAGCGACGGTCCTCGGCGACGAGGTCGCTGGACGGCGCCGAGTATACCGCGAAGCTCGAAGGCATGTATAGTTCCGGCATGGCCACCGACCCCATCACCGTGTCCGTGATCCAGCATCGGCTCGAATCCATCGTGCAGGAGATGGGCGAGGCGATGCTCCGCACCGCCTACTCGCAGATCCTGAACTCGAGCCGCGACTTCTCCACCGCGGTGTTCGACGCCGAGGGCCGTCTCGCCGCGCAGGCCGAGCACGTGCCGATCCACGTGGGCGCCCTGCCGTGGGCGGTGGCGTCGGTGGCCGACTTCTTCAAGGGGCGGATCGCCCCCGGCGATCTGTTCCTGCTGAACGACCCCTACCACGGCAACAATCACCTGCCCGACCTCACGGTGCTGCTCCCGGTCTTCGTGGGCGACCGCCCCGTCTTCTGGTCCATCAACCGCGCGCACCAGCACGACATCGGCGGCGCCACCCACGGGGCCTACAACCCGGGAGCCACCGAGATCTGGCAGGAGGGCATTCGCATCACCCCGCTCAAGCTCTACGATCGGGGCACCCTGCGCGACGACGTGCTGGAGATGGTGGCGACCAACGTGCGGCATCCGCGCGACTTCCAGGGCGACCTGCGGGCGATGATGGGCTCGGCCCGCATCGGCGAGCGCCGTCTGCTCAAGCTGGTGGAGGAGTACGGGCTCGCGACGGTGCAGGAGACGGTGGGCGAGATCCTCGACGGCGCCGAGCGTCAGTCCCGTGAGTGCATCCGCGGCTGGAAGGACGGCGTCTTCCGGGGCGAGTCCGTCCTCGACGACGACGGCCACGGCTTCCGCGACGTCCACATCCGCGCCACCGTGACCAAGAAGGGCGATTCGCTCGTGGTGGACCTGAGCGACTCGCATTCGCAAGTGACCGGCTTCGTGAACTCCGCGTGGCCCAACACGATGTCGGCGGTCCACATGGCGCTGGCCTACCTGATCGACCCGCGTACGCCGAAGAACGAGGGCACGTTCCGTCCGGTGACCGTGAAGGCGAAGGAGGGCACGGTGGTGTGGCCGCGGCCGCCCGCGCCGGTCACGCTGTCGACCAACCATTGCGCGCAGGAGATCGCGGAGGCGATGATCCGAGCTCTCGCGACGAGCTGCCCGGACCGGGTGCTCGCCGGCTGGTCGCGACGCTTCCGCATCGCGATCTCCGGGGTGAACCCGCGCAACAAGCGCAAGTTCATCTGGCACCTCTTCCACGCCCGCGGCGGCGGGGGAGCCTCGGTGGCTGGCGACGGCTGGGAGACCGCGGGCGAAGGACAGGCCGCGGGCGGTATCAAGTTCGGCAGCGTGGAGGTCGCGGAGACGCGGTTTCCGCTGTTCTTCAAGCGCCACGAGTTCCGTCCCGACTCCGCGGGCGACGGGCAGTTTCGCGGCGGCGTCGGCTCGGTGCTCGAGCTGCGCATGGAGACCACCGAGCCCGCCCTCGGCAACACCGCCGGAGACGGCGTCCGGCATTCCGCGTACGGCGTGCTGGGCGGCCGCGACGGCCTGCCCCACCGCTACCGGATGATCGCGCGCGGGAAGACGCGGGTGCTCAAGACCAAGGAGGTCGGCGTCCCGATCCCGCCCGGAGCCGTCTTCCTGGTCGAGTCGATGGGCGGCGGCGGCTACGGCTCGCCCGCGAGGCGTTCGCGCGAGGCGCGGGCGGCCGACCGGGTCAACGGCTTCGTCTCGGCCCGGCCGCGGCGCGGGAGGGCCTGACGTGCTGCGGATCGGCGTCGACGTCGGCGGCACCTTCACCGATCTGGTCGGAGTGGACGACGCCGGCCGCGTGACCATCGCGAAGTCGGCGTCGACGCCCGCCGACCCCTCGATCGGCGTGATGGACGGGCTCGAGCTGCTGGCCGGCGAGCTCGGGATGGAGCTGGCCGAGCTGCTCGGCGAGGCCGGCCTGATCGTGCACGGCACCACCGTGGCCACCAACGCCCTGCTCGAGCGGAAGGGCGCCAAGGTCGGCATGCTCACCACCGAGGGCCACCGCGACGTCATCGAGATGCGCGAGGGCCTGAAGGACGACCGCTACAATCTGCGCATGCCGCCGCCGGTGCCGCTGGTGCCGCGGGCGCGACGGCTCGACGTGACGGAGCGCATGCGCTTCGATGGAACCGTGGCGACGCCGCTGTCCCGCCGCTCGGCGGAGGCGGCGATCCGCCGGCTCGCCGACTCCGGGGTGGGCGCGGTGGCGGTGTGCTATCTCCACTCGTACCGTGATCCGCGTCACGAGCGGGAGACGCGCAAGCTGCTTGCCCGACGGCTGCCCGGCGCCTACGTCTCGCTCTCCTCCGACGTCCTCGCGCAGATCAAGGAGTACGAGCGCTTCGGGACCACCGTGGTCAACGCCTACGTGGGCCCGGTGCTCGGACGCTACCTGGGCAGCCTGGGCGCGCGGCTGCAGAAGGCGGGCTACCGCGGCGAGGTGCTCATCATGCAATCGCACGGTGGCGTCGCCACCATCGCGGATTCGGTGCGCCTCGCCGCGGGCGCGGTGCTCTCCGGCCCCGCCGGCGGCATCGCGGGCAGCCGTCATGCCGCGCGGCTGCTCGGCGAGGGCAACCTCATCACCTTCGACATGGGCGGCACCAGCACCGACATCGCCCTGCTGGAGGACGGCGAGCCCCATCTGACCGGCGACAAGGCGGTCGGCACCAGCAAGGTGGCGCTGCCGAGCATCGACATCCACACGCTGGGAGCGGGCGGCGGCTCCATCGCGACGGTTGATGCGGGGGGGATCCTGCACGTGGGCCCCGAGAGCGCCGGCGCGGTGCCGGGCCCCGCCTGCTATGGGCGGG
>DATFYA010000031.1 GCA_035315345.1 Candidatus Methylomirabilota bacterium | reverse complement strand
CGGCGTGCCCAGCAACGCGCTGTAGAGGATCACCACGAAGACGAACCACGAGGCGGAGGCGAAGCTCTGCCACGGCCGCTCGAGCAGCGCGAGCGGGAAGAGCAGGCCGGCCGCCACCACGTGGGCGCCCGCCAGCATCTGCAGCGGCGAGAAGGTGGAGAGGTTGGCGCGGCTGTAGAGCGTGTAGATCACCCAGAGCAGCTGGGAGGCGAGGATGATCAGATCGCCCCCGTTCACCGACAGGGTGAGCAGGATCTCGATCGAGCCGCGCGCCACCGTCAGCACCACCGCGAGCGCGGTCAGGGCGATCCCGGCCAGGTTCACGGGAGAGAGCCGCTCGCGAAGCCACGCCGCCGCGGCCAGCGCCACCACCACCGGCGACGCGGCCCCGAGGATGCCCGCGTTGGCCGGCGTCGTGAAGCGCATGCCGACGTACCACAGCATGGAGTTGCCCACGAAGCCGGTCACTGCGAGCACGATCACCGCGGTCAGATCCCGTCGCGCGAGCGGGGGCAGCGGTCCCTCGAGCAGCCGCGAGACCAGCACGAGCAGCGGCGCCGCGATCAGCACGCGCGTGGCGGCCAGCGTCATCGGCCCGATCTCGGCCAGCCCGAGCTTGGCGAGCGGGAAGTTGCCGGCCCAGATGAGGGCCACCACGAGGAGCAGGGCGTAGGCGTCTCGATGGCTCACGGGGTCGGTCGGCGGGACGCGCGTCGGAGATGGAACGGCCCTGCCGGGATGGGGCCGACAGGGCCGAGCGCCACGAGGGGCGCGCTACTTCTTCTTTTTCTTCTTCGCGGCCTTCTTCTTCGCCATCGTGTCACCCCCCTCCCGATCCCCGCGCGTCCCGCGGTCGATCATGGTCCGGACTCTAGGGGAGGGGCAAAAACGTGTCAAGGACAAAATACCGGATACGGGGGCGACCGTGGGGGCGAGCCCCCATATCTTGGGGGCGGGGAGGCTAGGCCTTCTCGTGCGCGGACGACGGCTTGCGGTGCTCGCGACGCTTCACGTACTCCTGATTGAGCGGCACGCCCTTCTTGCAGAGCGGGCACGTGTCGGGCGCGTAGGTCGGGAAGTCGCGGCTCACCAGGCTGAAGATCTCCTTGCCCCCGACCTCGCTCTTCTTGGTGCGGCGCCACAGGGCTCCGATGCCGATGACCTGACCGCCCAGGCTCTCCACGAGCTGGGAGAGGAGGCGCACCGTGGTGCCCGAGGAGACCAGGTCCTCCACGATCAGCACCTTGGTGCCCGCGCGGATGAAGCGCTGGAACTCGACGGGCAGGGTCACGCGCCGCTTGCCCGCGCTCACGCCCTTGGTGCCGTAGGCGAGAGTGGGCCGCGAGGGATGGGCGCGGGCCACGCAGTGGGACAGGATCAGCGCGCCGGGACCGGTCGACAGCACCACGTCGATGGGCCACTGCGCGAAATGCTTGGCGATGACCGCGCCGAGCCCCTCGGTGAACGAGGCCTCGGTGGTGACCAGCGTCTTCTCGATGTACTCGCTCGTGTGGTGGCCGGAGGGGAGCAGGACGTGGTCGTTGGCGTGGTAGGCCCCGGTGCGCTTGAGGATCTCGAGATGGATCTTCTCTCGAACCTCGGCGTCCATCTGGCTGTCGGATTGTCGCGGGGGCGGGGCCATCAGCATTTGAGGATGAGGGGCCGCGTGCGGCGTGTCAACTCGAAAGATGGGCCGTGCGGGGCGTGCTAGACTTCCGCGCATGAGAGTGCTCGCGCTCGAGACCGCCACGCTCGCGGGCGGCGCCGCGCTGCTCGACGACGGCCGCCTGGTCGGCGAGAGCCGCCTCAACATCGCGCTCACGCACTCCGAGCGACTCATGCTGATCGTCGACCGGCTGCTGCAGGATTGCGGCTGGGAGGCGGCGAGCCTGGACGGCCTCGCGGTGTCCATCGGCCCCGGCTCGTTCACCGGCCTGCGCGTCGGCGCGGCCACCGCCAAGGGCCTGGCCCTGGCCCTCGAGGTGCCGGTAGCCCCGGTGCCCACCCTCGACGCGCTCGCGGCCACCCTGCCGTTCGCGGACGCGCCGGTGTGCCCGCTGCTCGACGCGCGGAAGAACGAGGTCTACTGCTCGCGCTACCGGTGGACGGCCGGCGGCATGGAGCGCGAGTGGGACTATCTCGCGCTGCCCCCCGCCGCGGCGGCGGCGCGGCTCAGCGGGCCGGTGATCGTCCTGGGCGACGGGGTGCCGGCGTGTCGGCCCTACCTGGGTCATCTCGGCGAGGGCCTACGCGAGGCCGATCCGGTGCATTCGCTGCCCTCGCCCGCGGTGGTGGGCGCGCTGGGCCACGTCATGCTCAGCGCCGGCGGCGGCATCCCGGCCGAGCAGCTCGCTCCCCTCTATCTGCGCCCATCCGAGGCGGAGCTGAAAGCCCGGCATGCGTGACGACGGACCATTGGCGGAGCCGCTGAGCGGCGACGCGGTGACGCTCGAGCCCATGACGCTCGAGGACCTCGACGACGTCCTGGTCATCGAGCGCGCCTCGTTTCAGACCCCGTGGTCGCGCGGCGCCTTCCGGTACGAGCTGACCCAGAATCGGGTGGCCCGCTGCTCGGTGGCGCGGTGCGGCCGGCGGCTCGCCGGCTATCTCTGCCTGTGGGAGATCGGCCACGAGATCCACGTGACCAACCTGGCCACGCATCCCGACCTGCGTCGACGGGGAGTCGGACGCCGGCTCCTGGGATCCGTCCTCGACGACGCGCGGCGGCGCGGCGTCGATCTCGCGTTCCTCGAGGTGCGGCCCACCAACTCGGAGGCGCTCCTGCTCTACGAGCGCTTCGGCTTCCGCGTGATCGGCCGGCGCAAGGGCTACTACTTCGACACCGGCGAGGACGCGCTGGTGATGGAGGCCCGCCTCAGCGGGGAGCCCTCCGAGTCCGCCGCGCCACGGCCCGGCTCCTGAGGCCCACGCCGCGCCCCGTGTCCGACCTGGTCAGCCGGATGCTCGACGGAGACCGCCTGGCCCTCGCACGCCTGATCACCCGGGTGGAGAACCGCTCCCCCGAGGTGCCCGCGATCATGCAGGCGATCCACGAGCGCACCGGGCGCGCCTACGTGCTCGGGATCACCGGGCCGCCCGGCGCGGGCAAGTCCACGCTGGTGGATCGGATCACGAGCCTGCTGCGCGCGGAGCAGCAGCCGGTCGGCGTCATCGCGGTGGATCCGTCGAGCCCGTTCACCGGCGGCGCGGTGCTCGGCGACCGCATCCGGATGCAGACCCACACGCTCGACCCCGACGTCTTCATCCGCAGCATGGCCACTCGCGGCAGCCTCGGGGGGCTTGCCCGCGCCACCGGCGACGTGATCAAGGTGATGGACGCCTTCGGCTTCCCGTGGATCCTCATCGAGACGGTGGGGGTGGGGCAGACCGAGCTGGACATCATCCGTCAGGCCGACACCACCGTGGTCGCGCTCGTGCCGGAGTCCGGCGACTCGGTCCAGGCCATGAAGGCGGGCCTCATGGAGGTGGCCGACGTCTTCGTCGTCAACAAGGCCGACCGCGACGGGGCCCACGCCCTGATGGCCGAGCTGAAGTTCAGCGTGCACCTGCATTACACGGGCAGCGCACAGGCGCGGGACGTGGACTGGGAGGTGCCGGTGCTCGCCACGCAGGCGGTCAACGACGTCGGCATGGACACGCTGCTGCGGCAGATCCGGAGCCACCGAACCGTGCTCGAGCAGGCCGGCGCGCTCGAGAAGCGGCGACAGGCTCGCCGTCGCGCCGACCTGGAGGCCCTGCTGGTGGAGGAGTACACCGCGCAGGTCACCGCCCTCGTGCAGCAGGACCCCGCGCTGGCCCGCACGCTCGACGCGGTCACCGGCGGCCGCCTCGACGTGTACTCCGCGGTGGCCCAGATCCTCGCGCAGACCCTGAGGCGGCCTTGACACTCCTGGAGTCGCACCCCACTATGCCCCCGGAGGCTCACCGATCGATGAGGCGTCGCTGATGCTGCCATCCCACCAATGGTACGGGCCGGTTCCCGGCTGGGTGATCTTCTACGGGCTGATCGTGCTCGCGGCCGTGTTGTTCGCCCAACGCGTCGTGTATCTCCTGCGCCTGCTGCTGAAGGGCAAGCCGATGCCGCGCTGGAGCCACGTGCCGACCCGAATCTGGCACGTCATCGTCTACGTCTTCGCGCAGGTCCGGCTGCTCGCGAACGATTTCTGGCCGGGGCTCATGCACGCCACCATCTTCTGGGGCTTCGTCGTGCTCACCCTCGGCACGATCGAGTTCTTCGGCAAGGGCGTGATCGAGTCGTTCTTCCTTCCCGGCCTCTCCGACACTGCGCCCTATCTCATCGTGCAGGACGTGTTCAGCGTGCTGGTCATCCTGGCCGTGGGGTACGCCCTCTACCGGCGCCTGGTGGTGAAGCCGCGCCGGCTCAATCTGTCGGCCGAAGCGCTGGTGATCCTGCTGCTGATCCTGGGCCTCATGGTGACGGACCTGGTGGCCGACGCCGGCCGCATCCTGCTCGCGCCGGCGCCGTCCGATCACTGGCAGCTCGCGGGATCGGCGGTCGCGCGCGGCATGGCCGGGCTGCCGGTGGGAGCGATCACCGCGATCTTCCATCTGGCCTGGTGGGCCCACGGGGCCACCCTGCTCGGGTTCCTGGTGTTGCTGCCGTACTCCAAGCATTTCCACATCCTGGTCTCGCCGCTCAACGTGTTCTTCGCGCCGCTCGAGCCGAAGGGCCAGTACCGCAGCATGGACCTCGAGAACTCGGAGACCTTCGGGGTGGGCAGCCTCACCGAGCTGACGTGGAAGGACCTGTTCGACACCTACAACTGCACCGAGTGCGGCCGCTGCACGTCGCGCTGCCCGGCCAACATGAGCGGCAAGGAGCTGGACCCGAAGTGGCTGATCCTGCACTTGCGGGAGCGTCTCTTCGACGAAGCGCCGGCGCTGCTCGGTCAGGCGGGGGCCCAGGCCCCGCCGACCGCGCTGGTGGGTGACACGATTCACGACAACGTGCTGTGGGCCTGCACGACCTGCCGCTGGTGCGTCGACGCCTGCCCGGTCTTCATCGAGCACGTGCCGAAGATCGTGGACATGCGCCGCTGGCTGGTGCTCACCGAGTCGCGCTTCCCCAACGAGCTGCAGCCCGCGTTCCGCAATCTCGAGACGAACGGCAACCCGTGGCAGATGTCGTGGGAGACGCGCGCGGACTGGGCCCGAGACCTGGGCGTTCGGCAGATGTCCGACGTCCGCGAGGCCGAGTACCTCTACTGGGTGGGCTGCTACGGATCATTCGACGAGCGCAACAAGAAGGTGGCGCGGGCCCTGGTGCGGGTGCTGCAGGCCGCCAACGTGGACTTCGCCATTCTGGGCAACGAGGAGAAGTGCACCGGGGAGCCAGCGCGGCGCCTCGGACACGAGTATCTGTACCAGACGCTCGCCCAGGGCAACATCGAGACGCTCAAGCAGTACAAGTTCCAGACGATCGTGACCGCGTGCCCCCACTGCTTCAACACCATCCGCAACGAGTACCCGCAGTTCGACGGTCACTTCCGGGTGATCCACCACACCCAGCTGCTGGACGACCTGCTCCGCCAGGAGCGGCTACGCCCCGTCCAGCGCGAGAGCGAGCGCATCACCTATCACGACGCGTGCAATCTGGGGCGCTACAACGACATCTACGAGGAGCCGCGCCGGGTGCTGGCCGGGGTGACCCGCGGCGACCTGGTCGAGATGACGCTCAACCGCTCGAAGGGCTTCTGCTGCGGCGGCGGCGGCGGCCGCGCCTGGGTGGAGGAGCACGAGGGCCGGCGGGTGAACCAGCTGCGGGTGGAGCAGGCCATGGAAGTGAAGCCCGACATCCTGGCCTCGGCGTGTCCCTTCTGCCTGACCATGTTCGAGGACGGAGTGAAGGCGAAGGAGGTCGGCGACACCATCAAGACCCGGGACATCGCCGAGCTGCTCGCCGAGCGGCTGGAGTAGGACGCCTCCGTCATGAAGGAGCTGCTGCTGGCGCTGCCGCGCCTGGCGCGGATGCTGGTGGCGCTGGCCGCCGATCGCGATGTGCCCAGCGCGGCCAAGGTGGTGATGGCCGCGCTGGCGGTGTACCTGGCCAGCCCGATCGATCTGGTCCCCGACTTCATTCCGCTGCTCGGGTATCTGGACGACCTGCTGCTCGCCGCGGTGGTGGTCGACGGGGTGCTGACCTTCATCGACCGGCCGCTCGTGCTGCGGTACTGGCCGGGCTCGCCCGCCTCGCTCGAGCGCACCGCCGCGGTGGCGCGGCGGCTCGCCCGCTGGGTGCCCCGGCGGATCAAGGCGCGAATCTTCGGCGGTGCCGACCGCGCCGCCTGACCACTTCGATGTCTGCTCTCGGAGCATGCGCGCGCGGTTCCCTCTCCCCCCTGGGGAGAGGGCCGGGTGAGGGGGATCGATGCTGAGCCAGTCGTACCAGGACGTCATCCGCCAGCGTCTCGCGGTGCCGCTGCACGAGGGCCCCGACAAGACCACCACCCTCGACGACGCGCTCCGGCGACACGTCCACGCGGGCCACACGATCTACCTCGGCGCCGCCCATGGCCGCTCCAACCCGCTGGTGCGCGAGCTGGTCCGCCAGTGGTGGGGCAAGACCCCCGGCTTCACGCTCGCGGCGGTCGGCGTCGGCTCGCCGTGGACCGCCCTGGTCTACGGTGGTCTCGTGCGCCGGGTGATCACCACGTTCATGGGCGAGGGCTATCCGTTCCCGACGCCGCAGCTGCTCATCTCGAAGGCGGTGCTGGACGGACGCCTCGAAGTCTCGAACTGGTCCATGCTCACGTTCCCGCTGCGCCTGCTCGCCGGGGCCATGGGCGTGCCGTTCCTGCCCACTCGCTCGCTGCTCGGCTCGAGCATGGAGGACGACAACGGGCGCAACGGCGATTTCATCGTCGCCGACGATCCGTTCGGCCTCGAAGGCCGCGTGGGCTACGTGCGCGCCCTGGTGCCCGACGTGGCTCTGATGCACGGCTGGGCCGGGGACCGGGCCGGCAACGTCATCGTGGCCGCGCCGGCCAACGAGGGCATGTACGGCGCGATGGCGGCCCGGAACGGGGCGGTGGTGACCGTCGAGAAGATCGTCTCCACCGATTTCATCCGCCGCCACGCCGATCTGGTACGCCTGCCCGCGCAGTACGTGCGCGCGGTGGTCGAGACGCCGCACGGCAATCATCCCGGCGGCATGTACGGGATGAACGTGCCGGAGCTGGAAGGCTACGCGGAGGACCTCGAGTGGATCCTCGAGTGCCGGCGGGCCTTCCGGCGGCCCGACACCGCGGACGCCTGGATCAAGGAGTGGATGCTCGACGTGCCGGACCACGCGGCCTACCTGTCCAAGATCGGCTACGGCGGCATCATGGAGATCAAGGGGCGGGCGCACACCGATGCGTGGGTCTCCGAGCTCGACACGCTCTCGCCGGATCTGCCCACGACCCCGGCCGCCTCCGCGTCGGAGTGGATGGTGGTGTCGGCGTCGCGCATGCTGGCCGAGAAGGTTCGGGCCCACGGCTACAAGACGTTTCTGGCCGGGGTCGGCAATTCCAACCTGGCCGCGTGGCTGGCCGCCTATCAGCTGAAGCAGGGCGGCGCGGACGTGGAGCTCATGGCCGAGACCGGGATGGTGGGCTATCTGCCGCGCCCGGCCGAGCCGTTCGTGTTCTCGTTCCGCAATTTCCCGTCGAGCAAGATGCTCACCGACATCCTGCACGTCATGGGCATCTTCATGGGCGGCCGCCACAACCAGTGCCTGGGCGCGCTGGCCGCCGGCCAGGTCGACAAGCACGGCAACATCAACTCGACGATCATGCCGGGCATGACGTACATCACCGGCTCGGGCGGGGCCAACGACATCGCCTCGTCCGCGCGCGAGGTGGTGGTGTGCCTGCAGCAGTCGCCGCGCCGCTTCGTGGACAAGGTGCCGTACATCACCGCGCCGGGCCGGACGGTGCGCACCGTGGTGTCGGACCTGGGCGTGTACGAGAAGGTGGGCGAGCGGGACGTGCTCATCCTGACCGGCCTGTTCGGCGACGTGCGCGAGGCCGACGCGGTGCAGGCGGCCCGCGAGGCGTGCGGCTGGGAGCTGGAGGTGGCCCCCACGCTGCGGCGCTTCGATTCGCCGACCGCCGAGGAGCTGGCCATCGTTCGCCTCTTCGACCCGCGCCGCTACTTCCTCGGCCAGTAGGATCCGCGCATCGCCCTCTCCCCTCGGGGGAGAGGGCGGGGTGAGGGGTGAATGAGAGGTTCGCGATGATCGGCATCGTCTCCGTCGGCGCCCACGTGCCCCGCTACCGTCTCTCCGCGAGAACGCTCGCCGCGGTCTGGGGTGGCGGCGGGGGCAGCGGCGAGCGCGCGGTGGCCGGCTATGACGAGGACAGCCTCACCATGGCGTGCGATGCGGCGCTCGACGCCGTGCACGGCTGCGACGTGAGCCGCATCGGCGCGTGCTTCTTCGCCTCCACCACGGCGCCGTACCTCGAGAAGTCGAGCGCCACGCTGCTCGCCGCGGTCGCCGACCTCGGCCCGGAGACGCTGACCGCCGACTTCGGCGGCTCGCTCCGGTGCGGCACCACCGCGCTGCGGCTGGCCCTCGACGCGGTGAAGGCGGGTACGGCCGTCGAGGCGCTGGTGGCCGCGGCGGACCTGCGGCCGGTAGCTCCCGGCTCCGCGGAGGAGATCCAGCTGGGCGACGGGGCCGGCGCGGTGCTGGTCGGCGGCGATGGCGTGATCGCCACCTACGAAGGTGGCCACAGCGTCAGCCGCGAGTTCACCGACGTCTGGCGCGGCCCGGCCGATCGCTATCTCAGCGTGCTACCCGACATGACCTTCGTGAAGGCCCACGGCCTCGACCGGCACATCGCCGAGGCCGTCGAGGGCGCGCTGCGCGCGACCGGCCGCAAGCGCGAGGACATCGCCAAGATCGTGCTGTACGGGCCTGACGCGCGCACCCACGCGGCGCTGGTCCGGCAGCTGCGCCTGCCCGAGCGCGCGATGCCGAAGGAGCCGGTGATCGGCCGCGCCGGCAACACCGGCTCTGCGTCGTGCCTGCTCGGCCTGGCCGCCGCGCTGGAGGAGTGTCGTCCCGGCGACCAGGTGCTGGTCGTCTCCTACGGCAGCGGAGCCGAGGCGTTGCTCTTCCAGTGCACCGACGCGCTCGCGCGCGCCCGCTTCCATCGCCCGGTCTCCGCGCAGCTGGCGGCGGGCGCGCCACTCACCCACTACGGCAAGCTGCTGTCGTTCCGCCGTCACGTCGAGACCGAGGTGGTGCGCGCGTTCACCAGCGTGCCCACCATGGTGCGCGAGGAGCGGCAGGATCTGCGTCTCTACGGCCAGCGGTGCGCCGACTGCGGCGCGGTCTCGTACCCGCGGCGGCATCTCTGCTGGCAGTGCTCGTCTCCGGACCTGCGCGAGTACCGCCTCTCCCGCCGCGGCACGATCTTCACCTTCGCGAAGGATCACCTCGTGCCGAACCCGGATCCGCCCACCGTGATGGTGTCGGCGGACCTGGAAGGCGGCGGCCGCTTCTACACCCAGCTCACCGACTGCGACCCGGCCACCGTGGCCTTCGAGCAGCCGGTGGAGCTGTGCTTCCGCCGGATCCACGAGGGCGAGGGGATCATCAACTACTTCTGGAAGTTCCGACCTTTGATCGCGTAGCTCCGCCACATGACATACTCCTGGGGCGGACCTTGGACCATGGGGACGGTCTCGTGACCCTGCTGCTGGGGGCCTACTTCTTTCTCATCGCGTTCATCCTCGCGCACCTCGAGATCCAGATCGAGGGGCCGCACGGCTGGGCCGAGAAGCTGCCCACCTGGCGCTGGGACGGTCCGCGAGTTCGCCGCTGGTTCGGGAAGCCGATCACCGGATACCACGTGTGCCTCGCGACGTGCATCCTGCTCTTCGTGCACGTCCCCCAGTTCTACGGGGGCTCCTGGGAGCGGGAGGCGGATCTGCTCGCGATGTTCTTCCTGCTCACCGTGACCTGGGACTTTCTCTGGTTCGCGTGCAACCGGCATTTCGGCGTGGGCCGATTCCGCAAGGGCCAGGTCTGGTGGTTTCCCGCCTGGTCGTTCGGCGTGCCACGGCCCTACTTCATGGGAATCATTCTCTCGCTCGGCGCCGCCCTGGCCCCCGCCATCTGGACGGGCGCGTGGGCGCATCGCTTTCGGAGCTGGGGTCTCGTGTTCTGCGAGCTGCTGGCCCTGACGATGGTGGTCACGGTCTGCACGGTCCGGCCCCGGCGCCGGGAGCCGGCGGGCTCCCACGCGCCCGCATCCCGGGCGAAGCTCAAGTCGGAGTAGACGCGACCTATCATGGAAGCCGGCGGGCCGGTCCGTCGTCCTCGGCGGGCGACGGCTCCTTCCGGTCGCTCGGCCCCTCTCCGTGCGGACCGGGATTCGTCCGTCCCGGCACGAGCTCGGCCAGCCCGGCCTGCAAGGCCTGGGCGGCGTCGGCGATCAGCTCGCCGAGCTCGCCGACGAGCCCGTGCGCTCGACCCCGGCCCCAGTCGACGTAGCGGTACGGATGGACCTGGTGCTCGAAATGCGCGCGGCGGGTGTGCTCCTCGCAGAGAGCGAGGCCGCACGTGTCGCAGTAGAGCGAGGCCAGATGGTCCGGATCGTGCGAGCACGCCATCGCGGCGAGCGGGAGGTGACGCTCGATCGATTGCACGACGAGCTCCACGCCGTCGGTGGCGCGGAGCCGGGCGCCGAGCTCGCTCGCCCGCTCGCGAATCTGGGGCCGGCGGCACGCGTCGAAGGCCGCGGTGAGATTGTCGCGGTCGAGTCGCCGGATCGGAATCGGCTCGGGCCCGGCCCCCGCGTCCGCCACGATGCGCCCCCAGAAGAACTGGTCTCCGAAGAAGGGCACCACGATCGTCGGCAGCCCGGCCCGCAGGCCCGCCGACGTCGTGCCCGCGCCCCCGTGATGGCAGACGGCCCGGCAGTGCGCGAACAGCCAGTCGTGCGGCGCGTCGCCGATCACGTACACGTTCGATGGCGGCGTCTCGCCGCCGAGATGCGCCCAGCCCGCGGACACGATGCCCCGCGCGCCGGCCCGGTCGAGGGCCGTGAAGATGGTGCGGGTCAGGCCGACGGGGTCTTCGGCCACGACCGAGCCGAAGCCGACGTAGATCGGCGCCTCCCCGGCGGCCAGGAAGTCGAGCAGGGCCTGTGGCGGCCGGTAGGTGTGGGCCTGCTCGTACTCGATGAAGTTCGCCAGCTCGATGTGCGGACCCCAGTCCTCAGGCTTGGGCACCAGGCTGGCCGGCCACAAGTACGTGAACGGCACCTCGTGGTCTTCCAGCAGCGCGGCCCCGTCCGTGAGCGTGACCGGCGGCAGTCCCAGGGTCTCCGTGCGGAACGTGTCCACGAGGTCGCCGATCCCGGCCCACACCAGCAGGTCGATGACGCCGTACGAGAAGAAGTTCTCCACCGGACGATGCGTGCTGGGATCGATCCGGGCGAACGGGTGGGGGAAGGCGCAGGTGGCGCTCCAGGGCATGGTGAAGATCATGTGCAGCGGGATGTGCAGGGCTTCGGCGCAATGAATGTGCCCGTAGCTGGGCGGATTGGCCACGATCACGTCCGGCCGGAAGGGCGCCGCACCGGGACGTTCGGGATCGGCTTCCGTGCAGGCCCGCCACGTCGAGGCGAGGATCTCGGCGATCATCGCTCGCTTCTTCGGCACGTCCTCCCAGATCTGATCGAGGCGGGTCGGGAGGATGCGGCCGCCCGTCTTGACGATGTACTCCATCATCTCGTGTGGGTCGCCGCCGAGTGGAAAGAACTCCAATCCGGCTTCCTCGACCATCGGTCGGAACTCGCGGTGGGTCGCGAGGCGCACCCGGTGGCGCTGGGCGAGCCGGCGGCCGATCGGAATGAAGGGCTGGACATCGCCGCGCGAGCCGACCGCCATGACCACGATGGAGAGCGCCGGCACCCGGCGCGGCGCGGACGGGGGGACGGGCGCCTCCGCGATCCCACTCGCATGGGCCGCGAGCCAGGGCGCGGCCTGCGTGAAGCAGCTCGCGGCGTGGTCGAAATCCATCCGGAGGCCGCCGTCCACTTCGCCGGAGATCACGTTGAGGCCGCGCACGGCGGCCGCGCGCAGGCGTCGGCCGGAGAGGCGCCGGCGCAGGAACGCGGCGGCGATCGTATCCAGAAGGCCTCGCTTTGCGTTGTCACTCACCGGTCCATCCTCCGACCACTTCTACGGTTGCCCTCTGCGTTTGGATGTCCAGGCACGCCAGCCGGCTTCCTCGGTGGTGCGGGTCGCGGCGGCCGCATGGTCCCCTCGTCGCGGGGTGAAGCGGCATGCTATCCGGTGGGCCTCGCGGGGTCAACCGGCGATCGTCAGGGCCGCCGGTAGCCTGTCGCGGCCGTCACGCGGTATGGTGCGGGCGGGGCTTGCGTCCATGACGAGCCTGGATCGGACCGCTCGCCGCGCTCGGGCCGCCCTCGTGCTGGCTGCCACCGCCTTCGGACTGCTCGCCGTGGCGGGCGCGAATTCCCCTGGCGCGTGCGCCGATCAGCCGGACCGTCTGGCCGCCGGCGAGGTGGTGGTCTCCGACACGCTGCCGCCGGGCGCGAGCGAGTCGGCCCGGGGCGGGACCGCGGTCGGCCGGATGCGCGCGGCTCCGGAGCGCGTGTGGGCGGTGCTCGTCGACTATCGAGGGCATCCCCGCTACTATCCGCGGGTGATCAGCGCGGAGCCGGTCGAGGTCGACGCCCGGCATGCGCTCGTGCGGTACGAGGTCGGGATCGGGCCGTTCTCCTTCGGGTTCCACATGGTGAAGTACCCGGATCCGTCGCGACGTCGGATCGAATGGCATCTCGATCCCGCTCATCCCAACAACTTCTTCCGGGAGAACACCGGGTTCTGGCAGGTCGACGCCACCGAGGGCGGCAGCCGGGTCACCTACGCGATCGCGGTGCAGACCATCCTGCCCGGGTTCATCACGCGGGGGGCGGAGCGGCGAAGCCTCGTGGAGACGATCGAGAAGCTCCGGGCCGTGGTCGAGCGATAGGACTCCGCGCGCACGCTCGGACTTTCGCGGCGCGGCAATGTTACCGCCGCCGCCGCGCCAGGGTCAATGCCGCGCTGCGCTCGATCATTCTATTGACAGTGCTCCGATCGCTCTCGTATAAACCCGAGTTGTCTGGTCCCGGCTCGATGAAACGAGCGGGGACTCATGGCGCTGACGCCACCCTCGGAGGAAGGAGTTAGACCATGCGGACGAGGACGTTCCGATTCACCACCCTCACCGTAGCTCTCCTGCTCGCTTCCGCAGTCCTGGCATGCGTCGCTCAGGCCCAACCGATGGGGGCGTCCCGACTCACGTCGGACGACCCGAACAACTGGCCGATGTACCACCGCAGCTACGAGTCCTACCGCTACAGCCCGCTCGCCCAGATCAACAAGACGAACGTCAAGGATCTGCAAGTGGCGTGGGTGCATCAATCGGGCGTAGTCGTGCAGGGTCTCGAATCGACTCCGCTCGTGATCGACGGCGTCCTGTACTACATCGCCTCCAACAACCGCGTGTTCGCGCTGGACGGGGCCACCGGGAAGGAGATCTGGCACTACTACACGAAGCTGGATCCGGTCGTCACCACCCTGTTCTTCCAACCCTACAACCGGGGGCTCGCGGCCGGGCACGGCAACGTGTACTTCGGGACGCTGGACGGACGGGTGATCGCGCTGAACATGAAGAACGGCAAGGAGACGTGGGTGACCACGCTCCTGGACACCAAGAAGTGCAGCTGCAACTTCACCGGCGCGCCGCTGGTGGTCAAGGACAAGGTGATCCTGGGCCAGACCGCGGGCGAGCTGCCGATCCAAGGCAAGATCTTCGCGGTGAAGGCTGCCGACGGGTCGAAAGCCTGGGAGTTCAACGTCATCAAGAACGATCCGAAGAGCTGGGGCGGTGAGTCCGGCAAATTCGGCGGCGGTGGCGGATGGATGACCGGCTCCTACGATCCGGCACTCAACCTCGTGTACTGGGGGACCGGCAATCCGGCGCCCGACTACGACTGGGGCGGCGCGCGGCCGGGCGACAATCTCTATACCTCGTCGGTCATCGCGCTCGACCCCGACACCGGCCAGCTCAAGTGGCACTACCAGGAGGTTCCCCACGACGACTGGGACTACGACTCCGGCCTGGGCGAGAGCCTCATCATGGATCGGGACGGCAAGAAGCTGCTCGTGCATCAGAACAAGAGCGGCTTCGTCTTCGTGATGGACCGGACGAACGGCAAGCTGCACAACGTGTGGCCGATGACGCACACCTTCACCTTCGTGAAGAGCATAGATCCCAAGACCGGCGAGCTGGTCGGTCGGAGCTCTCCGCGCGAGGTGGGCAAGCCGCACTTCGTGTGCCCGTGGATCGCGGGCGGCCGGAGCTGGAACTCCGGCTCCTACAGCCCGAAGACCAAGCTCTGGTACAACACCGCGATGGAAGTCTGCGAGGAGGTCACCGTCGAGAAGCAGACTCCGGTCACCGAGCCGGCGGCCGGGCTGTTCTTCGGCGGCGATCAGGTGGCGAAGCATCCGCCGGGCGGTGAGGCCTACGGCCATCTGGACGCCCGCGACCCGGTGACCGGCGAGCGGAAGTGGACGGTCAACTTCAAGTACCCGCCGATCGGCAGCGTGCTGTCCACCGGCGGCGACCTCGTCTTCCACGGTGACGTCGAAGGGACGGTGCACGCCTACGACGCCGACAGCGGCGCCGAGCTGTGGAACTTCCGGACCGGCTCCGGCCATCGCGGCGGTCCGATCAGCTACTCGGTGAACGGCAAGCAGTACATCGCGGTGCCGAGCGGCCTCGGCTCGCTGGTCCTGGGTCTCTACCCGGCGCTGTGGCCCGAGGTGGAGCACTTCCCGGCCGGCAGCGCGCTCTTCGTCTTCAGCCTCAAGTAAGGGAGTGCCGCGCGCCGCGGCGGGACGGCGGGAACCGTCCCGCCGCGGTGTATCATCGACAACGGCGGCTTGCTCATGCGATCTTCCAGGCTCTTCGCCGCGGTGACCGCGGCGGCGCTCTTCGCCGCGTCTGTGACCGTCGGCGGCTGGCTCGTCGATCACTCGCCCGGCTTCGCGCAGGGTCTCCCCGGCGGCGCTCCCCCCTTCGACCTCACGGACACCAAGGTCATCGGCGAGGGGGCACAGCTCTTTCGGCAAACCTGCACCGGCTACTGCCACGGCAAGGACGGCGGCCCCTCGCGCGCGCCCAAGCTGCGGGGGGCCAAGCTCGAGCGCGCCTACGTCTACGCGCGCATCACCAAGGGCTCGCCCAACGGCATGCCCGGATTCGAGACGACCATGCCCGGAGAGAACATCTGGAAGCTCGTTGCCTACGTCCTCTCCCTGTCGAAAGTGGAGGACAAGTGACCATGCCCCGATATCGCGTCTCCGTCGCGGTGTGCGTGGCGCTGCTCGTCACCGGTCTGCTCCCTCTCGAGATCGGCGCGGCATCGCTGGCCGAGGTCAAGGAACGCGGCTGGCTCAAGGTGTGCGCGCATCCCGATGCGCTGCCCTTCTCCAGCCAGGATCCCGGCCGGCCCGGCTTCCAGCTGGAGATCGCGGGCGCGATCGCCCGGACTCTCGGGGTCAAGGTCATCCCCGAGTGGATCATCTTCACTCGCCACGCGCGTCGCGCAGAATGCGATGCCCTCATCGGCGCGGTGGTGCCGCTGAAGACCGACAAGGCTCCTCCGGCCCGCGGAGCCCTCCTGACCCGCGCGTATGCGGGGAGCGGCTACGTGCTGTTGGTGCCGCGGGCCGATACGGTCGTCCACCGGCCGGAGGACGTGAAGGCGGGCAAGATCGGCGTGGAGTACACGTCCTGGCCGCATTACATGCTCGAGACTCACGGCATCGGAATCACCGCCTACCGGGACCAGACCGAGATCATCGAGGCGGTGGCGAAGGGCGAGGTCGCCGCGGGCATGGTCACCGATCCGTACCTGGGCTGGTTCCTCAAGGAGCACCCGGAGGTGGCGGTGAAGGTGGCCGACGGCTACGTCCGCGATCCCGAGCTGCAGTGGAACGTCGCGGTGCGCCTGATCGGCGCCGACCCGTCGCTTCGCGACGCGGTCAATCAAGTGCTCGAAGGGCTGCTCGCCGACCAGACCATCCAGAACATCTTGGCCAAGTACGGCCTGACCTATGTGCCGCCGTTCCCGGGCTGAGGCCGGCGCTCAGCGCAGGAACAGGCCGAACCGCCCGAGGCTCACCCGCGGCGCACTCGACGCTTGCGCGGCGGTGATGAGGAGGCGCACGAACCGGCCGTCCGTCGATGTGACCGCGAACGTCTGGTCTCCGGCCTGACGGGCCAGGCTCACCGCGGCCACCAACTTCCATCCGCCCATGGTGGGGAAGGGATCGGCGGTATAGATCGAGACGTCCCGCGCCCACTCGCCTTCGGGCGCGCCGCTGTTCAGGTCGAAGACGAGCGTGTTGAAGCGCGCCGACGCGGGAAGCCGCACGATGATCTCCTGCGGCAGCGAGCTGTCCGCCGAGATCCAGCCGCCCGGCGGCTCGTGCTCGTCGATGAGTCGCTCGGCTCGCCACGGCCCGCCCTGCTCCGAGGTGTACTTGATGACCTGCGCGCCGTTGCGGGCAGCGGCCAGGTTCCGCTCCTCGGCCGGCATCGGAAGCGGGACCAGACACGCCGACAGGGTCAGCGCTCCGAGGGCGGCGGCGAGACGCGTCGACGATCGGCGATCACAGCTCGAGGCGGCGCAGATACTCATAGCTCCTCCGGACACTGGCGAGCGGGTCGGCGGGCTCGTCGTGCTCGATGAACGCGTGGCGGATGCCGGCCTGCTGCCGTCGGGCGAAGATCGCCTTCCACGGGATGCGGCCCGCGCCGACGTCGCTCATGCGGTGGTTCGGCGGCCCGCCCGAGTCCTTGACGTGCACGAGCGGGAAACGGCCGGGCCAGCGGGCGAAGTACGACAGCGGATCCTGGCCGCCCCTGCTGATCCAGTACAGATCCATCTCGAAGGCCACGGAGCGCGGGTCGCAGCGCTCCAGCAGGATGTCGTAGGGCAGGCGGCCGTCGCGAGCCGCGAACTCGAACGCGTGGTTGTGATAGGCGAGCTGCATGCCGTCGGCCTGCACCTGCTGGCCCACGCGGTTGAACAGGTCGGCCGCCGCCCGATAGCCGTCGAGGGTTCGCTGGGGCTCGGGCAGCGAGGCCACCACGAGATACCGGTGGCCCATGACGCGGGCCCCGTCCAGCACGCGCGGCAGATCGTCGCGCACGGATTCGAGCGGCACATGCGCGGACGGGGCGGTGAGGCCGGCTCGAGCCAGGGCGTCGCGGACGGCCTCCGGGGGGCGACCGTGGTAGCCCGCGAACTCGACCTCGCGGAGCCCGATGGTCGCGAGGGCGGCCAGAGTGCCCTCGAAGTCCTTCCCCAGCAGGGTGCGGACCGTGTAGAGCTGCACGCCGATGACGGGCACCGGTCCGGCGGCTGCGCGCCGGCCGCCGGCCATCCGGCCGGAGGCGACGGCGACCAGGGTGGCCAGGAACCGCCGGCGGCCCGGCCGCGCCCATGGTCCAGATGGGGGTGACATGGGCGCAGTCCGCCACAAACCGAGGGCCAGGTCAACGCGTAGCCGGCCGCCGGCGGCCGGCGGAAAGCGCTTGACCTTCGCGGTGCCGGGACCCTAGAATCGTCGCCACGTGGCTCCGTGTGGAGCCCTGTGCCGAGCCTCGAGAGTCAGTCAGTCGAGAGAGGAGAGAGCGATGGCCTGGGAAACCCCGGAATTCGTGGAAGTGAAGATGGACGCCGAGATCAATTCCTATCAGGACGACTTCGAGCGGGAGCCGGACGACCGCTTCTAGCGCAGGCGTCGCTCAGTCATTCTCGGGCCCTTTCGCCGGCCACGTGGCCGACGGAAGGGCTCTGTTGTCTTGACCGCGTCGTAGCTCATCGCGTCTCGCGCCGCCGCGCCCGACTCGCTTGCCCACGTCGCGCCCCATCACGTACACTGCCCGCGCTCATGCTGGCCGCTCAAGCCTGGCTCGCATTGCTGCGCGTGGTCGTCGGTGCGTGGTTCCTCAAGGCGGTGTGGACCAAGCTCGCCATGGGACTCGCCTGGGACGTGCTGCCGTATCCGACGGTCTCGCCGCGCTTCGTCGCCTTTCATCCCAAGCGGGTCGCCGAGTTCGCGGCGGGCAATCCGATCGGCTGGTACAAGGATTTCCTGGAGCACGTCGTGCTGCCCCACGCGGCGCTCTTCGCGACGCTGCAGGTGTGGGGCGAGGTGGTGGTGGGCATCGGCCTCACCATCGGCCTCGCCACCCGGCTCACCGCACTGGTCGGCCTCTACCTGGCGGTGAACTTCGGGCTGGCCAGCCAGTGGATGAGCTTCGGTCAGCAGGGCTTTCATCTCCTGCTCGTGGTCTCGATGGTGATCTTCATCGGCGCGGGGGCGGGCCGCGCCTGGGGCGTCGACGCGGCGCTGCTGCGACGAGCGGGCCCGGGCGGGCCGCGATGGCTCCGGCTCATCGCGTGACCGGCCGGCTCGGCCGTCGTGCGTTTCTCGCCTCGCTCTCGGGCGGAGGCGCCGCGCTGCTGGCCGCCCGCGCCGCGTGCGCGGAGGACGTGGTGACGGTGGGCCTGCTGCTGCCCGCCGACGCGGAGCGAGCCACCGAATTGAGCCGCGGGGCCGCGCTCGGCCTCGACGACGCCAATGCCCTGGCCACGCTCTTCGCCAAGCGCCTGCGCCTCGAGCCGGAGACCGACCGCGCGGGCTCATCGGCCGGTCGCGTGCTGGACCGCACCGGCACGCTGGCGGTGGTCGGCGGCGCGGGTCCGGGCGGGGGCGAGGCGCTGCTCCAGGTGGCCGGCGCGGGGATCCCGGTTCTCAACGTCGGCGCGCCAGACGATCGGCTGCGCAACGACGCCTGCGACCGGCGCGCCTTCCACGTGACGCCCAGCGTGTCCATGTACGTCGACGCCCTCACCCAGATCCTGATCGAGCAGCGCAAGCTGCCGCGGTGGAGCGTGGTGAGCGACGGGTCGCCGCGCGGGGCCGAGGTCGAGGCGGCGGCGCGGCGCAGCGTGGCCCGCCGCGGCGGCAGCATCGGCCCGGACGCGGCCGCCACCGACGTCCTGTTGCTGGCCGTCGACGACCGCGGCCTGGACGCGGCGATGGCCCGGGCCATCGCGGAAGGCCGGCGGCCGGACCGCATCGCGGCCATCGGCGAGAGCGGGATGCGCGTGCCCGCCGAGCGCGCGGCGGGGATCTGGGCGCTCGGCTGGCATCAGGAGCTGGAGCGGTTCAGCGCCCGCGAGCTGAACCGGCGCTTCCGCCGCCGGTGGAATGCGCCGATGACCGAGACCGCGTGGGCCGGATGGGCCGCGGTCAAGCTGGTCGGCGAGGCGGTGGTGCGGGCCGGCGCCACGGACGGCGCGGCCCTCGTCGCGTTCCTGGAGTCGGCGCCGCCCTTCGACGGGCACAAGGGCGAGGCGCTGACGTTTCGAAAATGGGATCATCAATTGCGGCAGCCGCTCTACGTGGCGGGCGCGCGCAAGGGGGAGGAGATCGGCGGACCGCTCGCGCCGCTCGCGGTGCTGGCGGACGTCGGCGGCAAGAACCTCGACGCGCTCGGCACCGCGATGACGGAGAGCCGGTGCCGCTTCGCGTCCTGACGGAGGCGATGCGATGATGCCACGCCGGGCCGGGCTGGCGCTGCTGTCGCTGACGATGCTCGGAGCGGGCGCCGCGCCCGCGGCGGCCGAGCCGCTGGTGTACGTGTCCAACGAGCGCTCGAACACCGTCACGGTGATCGACGCCGCCTCCGACAAGGTGGTGGCCACCATCGCGGTGGGCAATCGGCCGCGGGGCATCGGGGTGAGCCCGGACGGCAAGACGGTCTACGTGGCGCTCGGACACGACAACGCGATCGCGGTGGTGGATGCGGCCTCGCGCACGGTGAAGGGGCGGTTCTCGGCGGGCTCGGATCCGGAGGCGTTCGCGGTCAGCCCGGACGGCGCCCGGCTCTACGTCTCCAACGAGGACGCCAACACCGCGTCCGTCATCGACACCAGGACCGGGAAGGTGCTCGCGGTGATACCCGTCGGCACCGAGCCGGAGGGCGTGTCGGTGAGCCCCGACGGGCGGCTCGTCTACGTCACCGCCGAGACCACGCACACGATCTCGGTGATCGATACCTCCGCCCTGAAGACGGTCGGCACGATCCTCGTCGGGAGCCGCCCGCGCGAGTCCGCCTTCACCCCCGACGGCCAGCGGGCCTTCGTCACCGCGGAGATCGGGGGGCAGGTGTCGGTGATCGACGTGGCGAAGAAGGTGGTCGTCTCGACGCTCAAGCTGGACCGCCCGGGCCCGAAGCCCAAGGGCGTCGTCGTCCACCCGGTCGGCAAGTGGGCCTACGTCGCCAACGGCGGGTCGAACGACGTGGCCGTCATCGACGTGGAGGCGCTGAAGGTCGCGGCGTTCATCCCGGTGGGTGTGCGCCCGTGGGGGATCGGCATCACCCGCGACGGCAAGAAGCTCTACGTGGCCAACGGCGTGTCCGAGACGGTCTCGGTGATCGACACCGAGAGCCAGAAGGTGGTGGCCACGGTGACGGCGGGGAAGGGGCCGTGGGGCATCGCGGTCGGACGATGAGCCGGATCCCGCGCGCGCTGCACGAGCACATCGACACCGCCTTCCCCGCCAACGTCTGTCTGGTCGCGACCGTGCTGCCCGACGGGTTCGCCCAGGTCACCCCGCGCGGCAGCACCATGGTCTACGACGACGAGCACCTCGCCCTCTGGGAGCGCGGCCAGGGCTCGACGAGCGCTTCGCTCGCCGACGGCGCGCGGGTGACCGTGTTCTTCCGCAAGCCTCAGCTCCGCGAGTCCGGGCTGCTGCCGCGCGGCGGGATCGCGCGCTTCTACGGGACCGCGGAGATCCACCGCACCGGCCCGGTATACGAGGAGGTCTGGCGGCGCCTCGTGCAGGCGGAGAAGGACCGCGATCCGGACCGGAAGGGATTCGCGGTGCTGATCTTCGTGCAGCGGGCCGAGGATCTGGGGGGCAGCCCGCTGCCCCTCGACTGACTACCGAGCTCCCGACCACCCCGTAGCCACCGGGCCACGGGTTCGTAGCCAGGTGGCCCTTGCTCTTTCCGCCCCGCGCGTTGGTACTCGGCGGCGAGTCAGCCAGGAGGAGGCGATGATCGTGGCTCGGTGGCGCCTGGTCGGGCTGACCACGATGGTGGCCGTGCTGGCGGGGGCCAGTCCGGGCCTTGGCCAGGACGCTCAGCCCACGCCGCCCCCGGCGGTGACGCTGCCCCCCGTGGTGGTCATCGGCACCACGCCCCTGCCGGCGCTCGGGGTGCCCATCGAGAAGTACGCGGGCAACGTGCAGTCCCTCGGGGGCGACGACCTCAATGGCCGGAACACGGTCGATCTGCCCGACACGCTCTTCCGCCGCCTCGGCTCCGTCAACGTCAGTGGCAACCAGGGCAATTCCTGGCAGAGCGACGTCACGTATCGCGGATTCCTCGCCTCGCCGCTGACCGGCAGTGCCATCGGGCTGTCGGTCTACCTCGATGGCATGCGCTTCAACGACGGATTCGGCGACACGGTGAGCTGGGATCTGATCCCCAAGCTGTCTCTGGCCGGGATCGACGTCATCCCGGGCTCCAATCCGATCTTCGGGCTCAACACGCTGGGCGGCGCCCTCGCCCTGCGCACCAAGAACGGCCGCGACGACCCCGGCACGTCCATCGGGGCCTCCGGCGGATCGTTCGGCCGCTGGAACGTCGAGGCGGAACACGGCGGCTCGTGGGGCCCGCTCGACTGGTATCTGGCCTTCAACGCACTGGACGAGGACGGCTGGCGCGCGGATTCACCCAGCCAGCTGCGTCAGCTCTTCACGAAGGTGGGCTGGGAGCGGGCCGGGACCGCCATCGGCCTGACCTACTCGTACGTCGACAACGATCTGACCGGCAACGGGCTGGTGCCGCAGAGCATCCTGGACCAGCACCGCAATGCGGTCTACACGTTCCCGGACCAGACGCGCAACCGGATGAACCTCGGCATCCTGCAGGGGCGTCACCAGCTGACCGACGATCTGCTGCTCACCGGCAACGCGTTCTATCGCGACTACCAGCGCCGTACCTTCAACGGTGACGTCGAGGTCGACTGCATCGACGACGCCACCGGCGAGCCGGTGTTCGACGCCGGCGGCCGGCTCGTGCACCTGGGCAACTGTCAGGGCCCGTCGGCCGGCCTCGTCGACGGCGCCGGCAATCCGGTCGCCGGCACGCTCGCGCGCGCCGCCGAGGGCGAGAACCGGACGACGAAGACCGACTCGCAGGACTGGGGCGGTACCGTGCAGCTGTCGTACAAGGGGAAGATCCTCGGCCACGGCAATCGGGTGACCTCCGGGGTCGCCTACGACGGTCATCAATCGCGCTTCGACCAGCGCGAGGCCCCTGCCGACCTCGTGCCGAAGCGGCTGGGGGTGGGCACCGTGCAGACCGGCGATTTCGAGACGGCGGTGGACGTGCGCACGCGGCAGCAGAACGTCGGCGTCTACCTCACCGACACCTTCGACATCACCGAGCAGCTGGCCATCACGGTGGCCGGCCGCTACCAGCACGTCGGCATCGCGATCCGCGACCGGAGCGGCCAGAATCCGGCGCTCGACGGCGACCACGACTTCAGCCGTTTCAGCCCGGCCGCGGGATTGACCTTCCAGGCCCTCGAGAGCCTCGCCCTGTTCTTCTCCTACAGCGAGGGGTTCCGCGCGCCCACTCCCGCCGAGCTCACGTGCGCCGATCCCGACGCCCCCTGCAACCTGCCCAACGCCTTCGTGGCCGACCCGCCGCTCCGCCCGGTCGTGGCCCGGACCTACGAGCTGGGGGCGCGGGGCAAGCTGCCCCTGTTCGGCAATCCATCCGCGCTGCAGTGGAGCGCCAGTCTCTTTCGCACGGACGTCCAGGACGACATTCTCTTCACGACCACCGAGACCGGCGGAGGCGGGTTCTTCCGCAACGTGGGCGGCACGCGCCGCCAGGGCGCGGAGCTCGGCGTGTCGGGGGCGTGGAAGCGGCTGCGCTACTTCCTGAGCTACGCGTTCGTCGATGCCACCTACCAGAGCGACGAGACCCTGGCGAGCGTGACCGATCCCAGCGGGGTGGCCGTTCGCTCCGGCGATCGGATTCCCGGCATTCCCCTGCACAACCTGAAGCTCGGCGCGGAGGTCGAGGCCCTGAAGAACTTCTGGATCGGCGCCGACGTGGCCGCGGTGTCCGGCGTCTTCCTGCGAGGCGACGACGCCAACCAGCGCGCCAAGCTCGACGGCTACGGCATCCTGAACCTCCAGGTCCGCTACCGGCCGATTCCGCAGGTGGAGCTCTGGGCGCGCGGCGACAACGTCACCAATACTCACTACGCCACCGGGGGCGCGCTCAACTTCAACGCCTTCGCCAACCCCATCGCGGTGCAGCGGTTCGTGGCCCCGGGCGCGCCCATCGCGGGCTGGGGCGGCGTGCGGGTGAGCTTCTGACGAGACTCAGCGGCGGGCCGCCTGGTCCGCGGCGATCGCACCTCCGTGTCTTTCGGCTCGTCGAACCGGTGGCCGCTCGCGCCGTCAACGGGCGACCACGGTCACGGGCGCGGGCCGGTGCATGGCGACTGAAACCACGCCTCCCGAGAGCAGGGTAAGCGCGGCCACGACGTGGATCGCCGCCTCGATGCCGACCGAATCTGCGATCAATCCCGACAATAGTGCCCCAACTGCGTAGCCAAGATCACGCCAGAAGCGATAGACCCCGAGGCTCGAGGCCCGCCAGGTTGGGTGCGCGTGATCCGTGATCGCCGCGAGAAGCGTGGGATACACCATCGCGGTCCCGACTCCTTGCAGGATCGCCCCGGCCAGCCACGCTTCGTAGTCGGGCACGAGCACCGTCAGCCAGATTCCACCGGCCTGGACCACCATCCCCCACGCGATCAGCCCCTTGCGGCCCAGGCGGTCCGATAGCATTCCCGTCGCGATCTGGAGCGCGCCCCAGACCGCCGGGTAGACCGCCTTCACCACGCCGATCCGCTCGACATCGAGCCCGTGAGCCGCGAAGAACAGGGGATAGAGTCCCCACGACATGCCGTCGTTGAGGTTGTTGACGAGGCCGGCCTGGCAAGCCGCGAAGAGGCTCACGTTGCCCGCGCTCGTCGTGAAGAAGATCTGGCGGAAGGACGGCTGGCCGCTGGGGGTGGGAGCGCCTCGCGAGGCCGCTTCGAGCGCGACGTGCCCTCGCGTCTCCCGGATGGTCGCCACCGAAAGCACGAGCCCGACGATCGAGATCCCGATCCCCAGGTAAAAGGGCTGAGGCCGGAGCGCGTAGTGAGCGGCCACGTATCCGGTGATCCACGACATGAGGCCGACCGCGAAGTAGCCGGCGAACTCGTTGAGCCCGAGGGCGAGTCCTCGGCGCCGCGGCCCGACCAGGTCGATCTTCATGATCACCGTCATCGACCACGCCAGGGCCTGGTTGGCGCCCAGCAGCACATTGGCCAGGTCGATCCAGCCCCAGGTTGGCGCGTGGATGATCAGGAAGGGCACCGGCAGGGCGAGAAGCCAGCCGGTGACGAGGAGCGGCTTGCGCCCCAGGCGGTCCGACAGGCGGGCGGCCACGAGGTTGAGGATCGCCTTGGTCACGCCGAAGCTGACGATGAACGATGTGATGGCGGTCTTCGAGCTCAGGCCGAACTCCTGCTCGCCGAGGAGGGGCAGGATGGTGCGCTCCAGACCCACCATGGCGCCGACGAATCCATTCAGCAGCACCAGCAGCGAGAACTGAGGCAGGTTCGCCCGGAGCCCGAGCCGGGTATCGGTCACACGCGTCCCAGATTGCGACGGCGGTTCTCCGCGAACGTCTCGGGCTGCGGCGGCAGATCGGCCAGGACGTACCGGACGAACTCGGCCCGGGACGGGATCTGAAGCGCGGGATTGAATCGGCGCTCGAACCCGATCGTCGAGCCCGGCTTGCCGCTCAGTCCCTTGCCGCAGGCCGAGCCGCTGAAGTGGGCGGGGAAGACCTCGATGTGGTCGGGGAGACAGAGCAGTTTCTTGGTGAGGCTCTCGTAGAGCTGCTCGGCCAGCGCGGTCTCCGCTCCCTGCCCGAGGAGATCCGGCCGCCCGACGCCACCCGCGAACAGGGTGTCTCCGGTCAGCACGAACCAGGGCTCCGGACCTCGGGTCTGGTCGGTCACCAGGAGCGAGATGCCGTCCGGCGTATGTCCCGGCGTGTGCAGGACCGTGATCCGGACATTGCCGAGATCGTGCTGCTCGCCATCCCGGACATCGACATGGAGGAACTCGACCGGGGCCGACTCGTGAACCAGCACTGGCGCTCCGGTCGCCCGGGCCAGTGATTGCGCTCCCGAGGCATGGTCGGCCTGGACGTGGGTCTCGAAGATGTGGGTGATGCGCATGTTCTTCTGCGCGGCAGCCTCGACGTAGGGGCCGATGTCCTGCTGTGGATCCACCACAGCGCAGCTGGCTGCGCCTCCTCAGCCGAAGAGGTAGCTGGCGCAGCCGGTCTGGGGGGCCAGGAATTGACGGAAGATCATGGTCGCCTCCTTCTGCCCGGAGCGCCGGGCTCGCGTTGGTAGCTCATGGCTACGCCGCAGTTCGGGATAAGCTCCAATACAGTTTTCTTACCAGTCCGATAGGTCTAGGCTTATGGCATGACTCTTCGACAGCTCGAGGTGTTCCTCGCCATCGTCCGCGCCCGAAGCTACCGTCAGGCCGCGGAAGCGCTTCACGCAAGCCAGCCGGCGCTCTCGCAGCACATCCGAGAGCTGGAGGGAGAGCTCGGCGTCCGCCTCTTCGATCGACTCACCCGAGGCGTGATACTGACCGAGGCCGGCCGGCTATTGGAGGAGCGGGCGAAGCGCGTGTTCGCGACGCTGACCGACGTTCGGGACGTCCTCGGCGAGCTGCAGGGTCTCAAGCGCGGCTCCCTGCTGGTGGGTGCGAGCACGACACCGGGAATCTACGTCCTGCCGGCGATCATCGGGGCGTTTCGACGGCGGCATCCCGGCATCGACTTGCAGCTTCGGATCGCCAACTCCCGGGCCATCGAGGACGCCATCCGCGCCCACGACGTGGATCTGGGAGTGGTTGGCGGGCACGGTCTGGCCCCCGGAGAGGAATGTCTGGCGGCCGGGCTCGCCGACGAGCTCGTCCTGATCGTATCGCCCCGGCACCGCTGGGCCGGACGACGTGAAGTCGTCCCGGCTGAGCTCACCGACGAGCCGCTGCTGGTCCGCGAGGAAGGCTCGGCGACGCGTCGGGTGACCGAGCGAGCCCTGGACCAGGCCGGCATCCGCCGGCGCGTCTCGATGGAACTGGGCCACACCGAGGCCATCAAGCAGGCGGTCATGGCCGGACTGGGTGTGGCCTTCGTCTCGGTGCATGCCGTGCGAGGCGAGGTGGCCGATCGCCGCCTCGCCGCCGTCCGCCTGCGTCGCCTGCGGATCCGACGGCACTTCCACGTCATCCACAGTGAGGCGCGCACGATGTCCGCCGGAGCCCGCGCCCTGGTGACCCTGCTGTCCACGCCGCGGCTGTCTCGCTGATGTGCCGGCGGGGCCGCGAGTGACCTCGAGCGAATCGGGCATTGTGCCACTGGCCCGGACACGATACCCGGGCGCGGCGTGCCGTCGGCGATCCGCTATGTCAATATTGCCTGAAGTTTGCCGGGTGGCACTTCCGGTGCTTGCCAGCCCGCTCGTGTTCACATCTCACCTGTCAGGAGGAGCCTTTCGATGACCACCGATCCCCATCCCAGCGATACCCTTCGTGCGCAGCTCATCGGCTCCGTCCTCGCGCCGTCGGACGCGGGCTACGACGACGCCCGTCGCGTGCACAACGGCATGATCGACCGCCGGCCGGCGCTGGTGGCCCGCGGCTACGGCACCGCCGACGTGCAAGCCGCGGTGCGCTTCGCGCGCGAGCGCGGGCTCGAGATCGCGGTGCGGGGTGGTGGCCACAACGTCGCCGGCAACGCGGTCACGGACGGCGGGATCATGATCGATCTGTCCGCCATGCGCGCCGTCCACGTCGACTCCCGCGCGCGCCGCGCGCGGGCGCAGGGCGGCGCGACCTGGGGCGACTACAACCGCGAGACCCAGCTCTACGCGCTCGCCAGCACCGGCGGCGTGGTCTCGACCACCGGCGTCGGCGGTTTGACCCTCGGGGGCGGGCTCGGCTGGCTCATGGGCAAGTACGGCATGGCGGTGGACAGCCTCCGGGCCGTCGAGCTGGTGACCGCCACCGGTGAGGTGGTGCGGGCCAGCGCCGAGGAGCATCCCGACCTCTTCTGGGCGGTGCGCGGCGGCGGCGGCAACTTCGGCGTCGCGACGTGGCTCGAGTACGAGCTGTACCCGGTGGGCCCGATGGTGACCGGTGGCCTCGTGGCGCATCCG